>CBFDAZ010000697.1:0-3030 GCA_965602825.1 uncultured bacterium | reverse complement strand
GACGTCAATGCCGAGGACAAGGAAGGTGCCGTCCCCCTGCACTGGGCGGCGACGAAGGGACACGTCGATACCGTCGAGATGCTCCTCAACGAAGGCGCCCAGGTGAATGCCAGAGACATGCATGGCACAACGGCACTCCAGTGGGCAGCGGTCGAGGGCCACAGGGAGGTCGCCAGGTTGCTGCTGGATCGTGGCGCCGACCCGAACGGCGGCAGCGTCAGCTTCCGGAGCTCGACCCCTCTGCACCAGGCGGTCACCTTCGGCCACTCGGAGCTGGTGGCGCTCTTGCTGGCGGCGCGCGCCGGCGTCAACGAGCGCGACGCCAGCGGCGACACGCCACTTCACGCGGCGGCGGGCAACGGGCGGCTGGAGGCGGCTGAGCGGCTGCTGCGCAATGGTGCTCACGTCAACACCGGCGGCTACGAGGGCCGCACGCCCCTCCACGAGGCTGCGGCGTACGGACATACTGAGGTGGTTCAGCTCCTTCTCGATAGTGGAGCATATGTGGAGGCGCGCGACGAACGAGGCTTGACCGCTGCGAAGTGGGCGGAGGCGAAGGGGCACAAGGACATCGTCGAGTTGCTGCGGACACGCCGATCTGCCGAGTGACTCCACAGTCACCAGGAGGGATACCTTGCCGTGCGCACGATCCTCGAGCGGGTAGTTCGGGCGCTGAAGACGCTGGCTCGAGCCCTGCTGAACCGACCGAGAGACCCCGCCTCGGCCGCGGCCGAGATCGTCCGAGAGGCCGACAAGGCCTTGCACGAGGCGAAGACCCGCGCGGCCCAGGCGGCCGCCGACCTCAAACGCCTCCAGAAGCACCGCGACGGGCGAGCTCAACAGGCTGAGGAATGGGCAGAACGCGCGAGGGAGGCCCTCAAGGCCGGTCGCGAACAGGACGCCAGGGACGCGGTCCGACACGAGGTGCGGCTACAGCGATCGCTGACGGCGCTCGACGAGGAGATCGGGTTGCTCGAGTCACACTGTAGCGACCTTCGCGGTGAGGTCTTCACCCTCCAGTCGAGGCTAGACGAGGCGAAGGTTCGCTTCCGTCGCCTTCGCGTGCTCGAGGGCGCGGTGGACTCGGAGGCGAGTGCCCGGCGGATCGGGGCCGAGATCGATCAGGACGGGCGTCCCGGCCGACTTACTCAACTCGACGAAGAGCTGGATCGATGGGAAGTGGAGGTCGAGGTCCGCGAGATGCTGGAGACGGAGCCGGCCGATCGGGCGGTCCGCGAACTGGAACGCGAAGCCCCGGAGGTCCAGGAACGCCTGGCGGAGCTCCGGGAGTCGCTGACTGACCGGGAACGCGGGATGCAGACGACCGAGGAGAGTTAGAGGCGTCACGGGGGGCTTGCGCATGTTGGCGAGCAGAGGCTTTCACGTTGTGCTGGCGTTGCTGGTGGCCATGGTGACGATCTACGCCGGCTGGGCTCTGAGCCCCTGGCTGTACGTCCCGGGCGCAGCCCTCTTCGTGCTGCTGGTCATTGGCGCGACCGATCTGATCGAGCACATCGCCATACAACGGGCTCTTCGCGAACTCAGGCGCGACGAGCGCTTCGCCGAGCTGGCTGAAGAGGCCGACCGCTTCCTGGCCGAGGACATGCCTGAGGAGGCGGAAGAAGCGTACCTGGAAGCCCTGGAGCACCGGGACGAGAAGACGGTCGTCATCGGACGGTACATGCACATGGCGCGGCGCTCGCGAGAGATGGGTGACTACCGGGAGGGCCGGAAGTGGCTGACGAGGGCGAAGTCCGTGACGAGGACCTGAGCGGCGCCGAGCCGCCGGTCAGTGCTGAACCGGAGGGGGCGGAGCCGACACCGAGGGCCCGCTCCGGGGTCCTCCGCGCTGCCGAGAAGCTGGGCATCCTCGACTTCCCCGTCCATCCGGTGCGCTCCCGGCGCATTCTGGGGCTCGCGGCCCTGGCCTATGTCCTCATCGTGGGAGCGTGTTCAGCAGCCTGGCTGCACATCCTCTCCCATCCCGCTGCATCCAAGCGCCCGCCGCCTCCCGCCGTCAGAAGCCACGCCCCACCACAGACGGCCACTGCCGCCGAGATGCTCCACTGGGAGATCGGGTACTGCCGGGCCATGGCCCGCGAGCGGCGCAGTCGCCGGCGGCCGGTCTACGCGATGATCCCGATTCCACCGGGAACGGCGGTTCTGGGCGGCGAGAGGACGGCCCACGGTGGGTTTGGCGAGGATGTCCACGAAGAGAGCGTGTATGTGTACGCCTTTCAGATCGACAAATTCGAGGTGACGAACGAGCAGTACTACGAGTTCGTCGAGGCGACCGGCGCTCCGCCGTTGCCGACGTGGGGAGGCGCGGATTGGCCCAGCCACGTGCTCCTGTGGGTCCCGGCAGCGGGCGTGACCTTCGACCAGGCCCAGGCCTACGCGGAGTGGGCGGGCAAGCGTCTGCCGACGGAGGCTGAATGGGTCCGGGCTGTGCGCGGCGATACGACGCAGTCCTACCCGTGGCCGGGATTCCAGTGCCTGGGCAACTGCTGCACCGGGAAAGCCCCATACGCAGTGGGCACCATGGAGGGGGACGTGAGTCCGTACGGTGTCATGGACATGGGCGGCAATGTCTCCGAATGGACCGTCGATCCGTATGCCCCCAGGCTTCCCGACGAGAAGCTGGAGTCCGAGCGCGATGCACTCAAGACGATCAAGGGCGGCAACTTCCTGAAAGGCACCGACCACGCGCGGTGCGTTGCCCGAAACCCCATGCGCGCCGATGCCGCGTCCGGAGCGGTTGGCTTTCGCTGTGTGAGGAGCGCAGGAGAGTAAAGAGCGAGACTGAGGCAGATCATGCGGATGAGGGTGAGATCGGGGATCAGTTGTCTGGCGGTGGCGTGGGTCTTCGCCGTGATCGTGTGGGCCGTGTACGGCAGCCTGACCCACCGTGTCCGCGCCGAGAATGTGTCGGCCTCTCGCTGGCGGCAGGCCGGCGAACGGCCCGCCGCGTTCCCGATCCGTTGGACCCCCGGCAAGGACGACGTCGGACAGCAGAAGGTCGAACTCAAG
>CBFDAZ010000696.1:0-3033 GCA_965602825.1 uncultured bacterium | reverse complement strand
CCGCCGGCGAGATCGGCGACAGCTTCGGCATCGATCTCTCCCGCGACAAGGAAGTCGCTGAGGTCCCTCCGTCGTCGATCGACTGTGTCGCGATCAGCACACGCGCAGACCTCGATGCCGACGCCCTCACACCGGCGCCCCTTCTCTTCTCGAGTCATCCTTTCGCCCTCGTGGCGCGCTGCGAGCAGCCTCCGCAGCTGGACGGCCGGGCCGACGACCCCTGCTGGCAGCACGCCATCGCTTGCACCGGCTTTCTCGTCGTGCGGTCACTGGCTCCCGCCGAGGCGGCCACGACTGCCCGCCTGTGCTATGACGACCAGAACCTGTATGCCTTCTTCGAATGCGAGGAGCCGATCCTGGACCCGCGGATGCAGAAGCGCCACGAGTTCCTGGCACGCGTCGAAGAGCGCGATGCCGACACCAGTCGCGACGACTCGTGCGTGATCCTGCTCGATCCGACGGGCAAGGGAGAGACCGTTGTCGATCTGATCGTCAACTCGCTCGGCACCGTCTCCGATGCCCGCTGCACCGCTCCCGATCTGTGGGGGACGAGGGACACAGGCTGGAACTCGGGCGCGCAGGCAGCCGGCACCGTCGGCGAGGCGGCTTGGACCGTGGAGATCGCGGTGCCCTTTGCGGCACTCGCCGACAGGCCGCCGGCTCCGGGTGAGGTCTGGCGGGCCTGCCTGGGCCGCATCGCCAGAGCCAGAGCGGAGAGCACCTCGTGGAACCCGTCGAACCGGGGCTTCCACGATCCGTACGGTATGGGAGCCCTTGTCTTCAGCGGCCCGGTGCCGGGCGTCGTCTTGAGCACACCGGCCTCACTTCAGCTCGGCATGAACTCGATCGAGGCGACGCTGACTCGGCCTGCTGACCAGACGGGCGGCGCGTACCTCATGACGTCGTTGGGCCAGGCCGCAGGGACCGTTCACTCGTACACCTTTACGGAGCTGAGCGGCCAACCGGTCCATGTCGAGCACCCTTTCGAGATCGAGGAAGGCGAGGTCCGACTGTCCCACGGGGTCCTCGACGCGGGAACGCTGCAGCCCATCTACCTGACTCCGGTCCTCACGCGCTCCGTCCGGTCCTCCTCGGCTACACTGACCCTCGCCTGTGATGGACCGTACGAGCTGCGGCTGAACGACCAGGTCCTCAACCGCGGACCCAGGGCGGACCTCGCTGAGGTCAAGGCACCACTGCAGAAGGGACCCAACGTGTTCGCCCTCAAGCTGGAGACGGGCACGGCCGCCGTTCACATCGAAGCGCCGGGCTTGGAGACCCGATCGGTCAACTGGAAGATGGCTCCACAAGACGTGGCCGAGCCGATGCTGTCCGCCCTCGACGACGCGGCGTGGCCCACCGCTGCGCAGGTCGGCGATCACCCACAGCTCGGGCCGATCATCGGCGAGCCGGGCAAGCCTGTTGTACTCCGCCACACGCTTCTGTGGGAGAAGACCCGCACCTGGCCGACGCCCGATCCGGCCCTGTACCTCGCCCGGAACAGCCCCCAGCACCTGACATTCATCACCGATGGCCTCGCGGGCCGCAAACTACTGGACTGGACCGTGTACCTCGCCGTGCCTCCCGCCTTCGAGATCCTGGGCTCCACGGGCTACTACGGCACGAAGGTGGACTACCAGCCCCAGTTCACCTGCGCCCAGCTCGGCGAACAGACCATCGACGGCCGGGACATGCGCGTGGCCAGGATCGCCGCCAGCAAACCCGTCGCCACCGGCCGACACTACATCATGTCGCTGTTCAACGCCTTCGTGCGCTGCACGGGAGACACAGGGGAGCCGACGGAGGAGGAGACGAGCTTCGCCTACTGGGCGGAGGCGAACGACGGTACCATTCTCGAGCCCCGGCAGGTCATACCGGTCCGCCTGCTCGCGCCGCTTCAGGGGCGCCAGTGCAAGCAGTTCGTGTGGCAGCTCTGGGGATCGTTCTTCTCCTCCATGGACGACCCGGCGATGCGGGAGGCAACGCTAGCGACAGCCCAGGCGGCCGGCTTCAATGACATGGTGGCCGGTGGCCGCTGGACGACGGACACGGCGCCGAAGTACGGCCTGGAACACACCATGGGCATCAACTTCCAGGCCTGGTCGCTCAACATGAAGCCATATCTCGAGGAGCATCCCGACGAGCGCCTCATTGGCAGGGACGGCAAGCCGGACGACGGCCTCCTCTGCACGACCCTTCTGCTCGGCGATTCCTGGCCCGCGGTGGAGGGGCTGTTGGCCGAGAAGATCGAGCAGGTCGGCGCCAACACGCTCGACTACGACTACGAGTACCCCCCGTTCACCGGCCCGCATTCCTGCTACTGCCCGAGCTGCCTGCAGGCCTTCCGCGAGCGCGCCGGGCTCCCGGCCGATGCCACGTTGACGCCGGAGGCCATCGAGGCGGAACACGGAGATGCATGGGTTGACTTCATGGCCCGGCGCACGGCCGCGATCTTCCGGAAGTTCACCGAATCCATCCACCAACTCGCCCCCGGCACCGATTTCAGCGTCTACAGCGGCTATCAGCGCCCGGCGAACCCGCGCCAATATGGCGTGGACTGGGCCTACGTGGGAGAGCTGCGGGCCTGCGATCGCGTTGGGTGCGGCTACGGGCGGCCCGCGGAGGCGGTCGCCGCCACCGTCGAGGCTGCGGCCGGCATACCCACGATCTTCGGCGCCCTCATGAACCCGTACGATACGAGCAAGACAACGCCGCCGGTCCCGATGAGCAAGGCCCGCCTGCTGCGCCGGGCCCTTGATGCCACCGGCGGGGTACTTGTCTATGACCGCCTGCCGCTGGACGGCCGCTCGTGGTTCGCGGCCGCCGAGACCACGCGGTTGGTCGCGGAGTTCGAGGATCTGTTCCTGAACCAGCGGCCTCAAGCCGTCGCGGGACTCGACGAGAGCTCGGCCCACCTGCTGACCGATGGGCGGACAACGCTGGTCTGCATCATGAACGACAGCAGCAAGCCCGCCGAGCACAAGGTCCCGCTTCCCCGCGACGCCGGTGCCGGGGCCGAGTTCTACAACGGGG
>CBFDAZ010000695.1:0-3054 GCA_965602825.1 uncultured bacterium | reverse complement strand
GACGTGCCGCGCTGACCTGTCGCTTCCCTTCAGCTCCCATACTTACAGCGCGGACGAGGACAGCCAGTGGCAGCTCCCCGAAACTGCGCAGGCCCCGGGGAACCCGTGGTACATCGCCGGCCCCGCAGACGGCGAAGGTCGCGACACATGGCTGGCCCGCCTGCGTGCTTACCGGCAGGCGATTCGGACCGAGATCCACAGATTTCGTCACGTCGAGATTGCGTACCAGGGCGTCCGCGCCTGGGTGCGGATGCGGAACGACTTCGCCAAGGCCCTGGACCTGAGGCCGCGTGAGCAGTTCCGCATCGAGGTGGAGGCGCAGTGGGTCGAGGGCAACAACGAGCTTGTTCTTGCCCTCGATCTCCACGACCGCGAGACCGATGCCAAGCGCGGCTGGTCCACCGTCTTCTCGGCGCTCCGTCTCCCAAACGACGGCGACTGGCACCGTCTGGTCTGGGAGGGCCGCCTGCCGGAGTTCGACCACGACGCCATCTGGGCAAAGCCGATCGTCGGCCTGGACGCGACTCATGACCCGACACCGGGACGCGTACTCCTGCGGGACTTCTCCTTTCAGCTCCCGCAGCGTGCCGAGAAACCCGTCAACGACCTGCTGTCCGCGATACCAGAGTCGGCCGCCCTCGATCGCTCGATCTACGACCGGCGAGGCCTGCGCTGGGCGAATCGCGCCTTCGTCTGCCACTTCACCTTCATGTACGACCTCTCGGTCCACGATCCTGTCTCGGGCCGCTACCGGGTAGACGCCTTCCTCGATGAGGCGGAGCAGGAGTTCGGTGGCTATGATGCCCTTGTCCTGTGGCACGCGTACCCGCGCATCGGCGTAGACGAGCGCAACCAGTTCGACTTCTACCGCGACATGCCGGGCGGGCTGCCGGGGCTCAAAACGCTCGTGCGAAGGCTCCATCGACGGGGCGTCAAGGTGTTCATCGACTACAACCCCTGGGATCGTGGCACGCGCCGCGAAACAGTGACCGACGAGGAGGCCATTGCGGCGCTGGTGGGCGCCATCGAGGCCGACGGCGTGTTTCTCGACACGATGTCAGCGGGTGGGCGGGAGTTGCGGGCGGCCGTCGATGCAGCGCGGCGGGGCGTCATCTTCGAGCCCGAGGGCAGCCCGCCGATCGAGCAACTCGAGATCTGCAGCGCCTCCTGGGCGCAGGGGGCGCGTGAGCTGGAGGAGCCCGGTCTCCTGCGGCTCAAGTGGATCGAGCCGCGCCACATGCAGCACCAGATCAACCGGTGGGCCGGGTCACACGAGCGAGAGCTGGAGGCGGCCTTCTTCAACGGCAGCGGGATGCTCGTTTGGGAGAACATCTTCGGGACCTGGAACCCGTGGCACGCCCCGGATCGGGCGACGCTGCGCCGCATGGTGATGATCCTGCGCCTGTGCCCCGACAACTTCTCGTCTGACGCTTGGGAGCCGATGGTGCCGGCACTGGTTGAGGGCGTGTTCGCTAACTGCTGGCCGGCGAAGGCAGCCACCGTCTGGACGATCCTGAACCGCAGCGGCCGCAAGGTGACGGAGCCCTTCCTGCGCCTCCCGCAGGAGCCGGGAAGGGCATTCGATCTGTGGAATGGTGAGGAGCTCACGCCACAACCAACCGGCGATGAATGGGAGATCCGCGTCCCACTGGGGCCCATCGGGTGCGTGGCCGTGGTCCGCGACAAGGGAATGCTGCGTCAGTTGGCCGGAGGCTGGCTGGAGAGCCAGCACGCCGAAGCAACGAGGGCCTTGCCCGATGCCGACCCCCATATCACGGCCGAGAGCCTCATCAACCCGCGTCCGGTGGCGCCCACGGCGGGCGCCCCGGCGGATCGGCCGCCGCCGGGTATGGTATTGGTCCCCGCGGGCACAGTCAGGATGGACCTCGTCCACAAGCGCCGGGAGTGCGGCTGCTATCCCGATCCGGGAACCCCTACCGATCGGTGGCGGGACTTCCTGTGGGGTTCGCCGCACAATGGCACCATCGAGCATCACATCGGGCCCGTCGAACTCCCCGCCTTCTTCATCGACGAGCACGAGGTCACGAATGCCCAGTACGCCTGCTTTCTCCAGGAGAGCGGCTACCGGCCGCCGGAGCGGGACAACTTCGTGAAGCACTGGGGCGCCGACCAGCCCCCGCGCGATCTCGCGGACCACCCGGTCGTGTACGTGGGCCTCGACGATGCCCGCGCCTACGCCCGCTGGGCCGGCAAGCGCTTGCCGACGGAACTCGAGTGGCACCGGGCGGCGCAGGGCGATGACGGCCGCCAGTGGCCCTGGGGTGATGAGTTCGAGCCCTCGCGCTGCAACGGGCCCAGTGGCGGGACGACGTCGGTGGCCGCCTTCCCGAGCGGTCGGAGCCCCTTCGGCTGTTACAACATGGCAGGCAACGTGTGGGAATGGACCGAAAGCGAGCGCTCCGACGGCCACACGCGCTTCTGCATCATCCGCGGGGGGTCGTTCTACCGGGCCGAAGGGTCGATCTGGTACGTCGAGGGCGGCCCGCAGCCCTGCACCAGCCACACGAAGTTCATCCTGATGCATCCTGGCCTCGATCGCTGCAGCACGATCGGCTTCCGCTGCGTGAAGGACGTCGCCCGATGACTGAACCGATTGGAGATCGGTAGCATGTTCGCTGCACTCATGTGGCTCACAGCGTCGCTTCTTCCATCGCAGCCGGGACGCTACGACAGGCCGCAGAATACAGTCGTCCCCTTCTACCGCTGCGACGAACCGCGTGGACGACTGCCATTCTACGGTGAGTACTTCCCGCAGTCCGGTGACTCCAACAGCCCGCGGTACGACAATCAGGCAGTCTGGCACGAGAACCTGGAGACCATCGGCGACTACGCAACGATCTTCGACGTGATCCTCCGCTTCGACGATGGGGAGCATCTCAGCCACTACCTGGCGCTCATCCGTGCGGCCCAGGCAAAGGGCCTACTGGTCTACTGCACCGCATACGGGGAACAGGGCGTGGACCGGTTTTGCCGGCTGCTGGACCTGGTCGAGGAGCAGCCCGACCGGGAGCGGATCATCCGCGACCTGTGGGC
>CBFDAZ010000694.1:0-3065 GCA_965602825.1 uncultured bacterium | reverse complement strand
TCGGTCTGCTGGAGCTGATGCCGCGCGAGGAGCGGCCCGAGATCGTGTTCGGCGACCTGCGAGATGCGTACGCCGTTCTGGATGTTGCGCGCGGTGTCGATGTCATCATGCATCTGGGGGCGGTCATCTCGGTCCCGTACTCGCGTACGCGGCCGTGCGAGGTCATCGAGACCAATGTGAACGGCACGCTCAACGTATTCATGGCAGGGCGCGAGGTCGGAGCGCAGATGCTCGTGATCTCGACCAGCGAGATCTACGGCACCGCCGAGTACGTGCCGATTGATGAGAACCATCCGGTGAAGGGGCAGTCGCCGTACGCGGCGAGCAAGGTCGCTCAGGACAAGCTGGCAGACAGCTTCTGGCGTGCCCATGAGCTGCCGATCGCGACAGTCCGGCCCTTCAACACCTACGGCCCCGGACAATCAGCGAGGGCCTTCATTCCGTCCTGCATCACTCAGGCTCTGGTGCGGGGGGAAGTGCACATGGGCTACCAGGAGCCGACGCGCGACTTCATCTACGTAGGCGATAACGTCGAGGGCTTCATCAAAGCCATCGAGTGTGGGTCCATGTGGGGCAAGGTGGCCAACCTGTGCACTGGGATCGAGACCTCCATCGGTGACCTGGCCCGGAAGATCTGCGACCTGGTCGACGGGGACATACCGATCATCGAGGAGGAGGAGCGGAAGGGGCCGCCGGAGAGTGAGGTCTGGCGTCTTCTGGGTGACAATAGCCGCGCTCAGGAACTGATGGGATGGGAACCACAGGTCTCATTGGACGAAGGCCTGGGGGAGACCATCGAGTGGATCCGCGAGCATATTGATAGGTACGACCCGTGGCGCTACGCCGTGTGAGGCGGCGTGGCTCTACTCGCCGGCATCCGGGACGGCGAGTTCGCACTCGCAGGTCATCAGCACTTCCCAGACGCCGTGGGGCCGCTTCGCGGCGCAGACGTGGTTGGGGATGCGGAACCGCGCACCCGGCTCGAAGTTGTACACATACCCCGACTCGTAGTCTTGAGGATCGGCGAAGCCCCGAACAAAGGTGACGTCGCCCAGCGAGATCTCCGTCCGTCCGCCCCTCTGCTCCACTCCCTCAACCCGGTAACACGAGTTGCGGCCGCGGTCGTTCTGAATGACGATCTCCTCGCCGACCAGCTCGTCGGCGGGAAGCGGCGATTCGGTGTAGACGCGGTTGTCGTCATCCATGACACGGTCGAAGTCGTCGATGACACCCTCGTGGGCCTCGGCCTCCGCGGTGAGACTGAAGTCGCCGAGCGTGAGGCGGGTACCACCTATCAGGGCTGCCTGCTCCACAACGTCATCGCGGACCCGCAGGAAGCCAAGGGCTCCCACGCAGGCGGGCCCATCGGGGACCGCGACCTCCGTTGAAGGGTCAGCGCAGGTGAACAGGTAATCGACGGCGCCATCAACCAGCGTTACCCGCACCGCCGCCGAGCCGGAGTCTGCCAGGAGGGGCTCCACGTCTGCGATCAGGGGCGTCCCAGCGTAGGGTTCGAGGACGGAGACGAACGTGCTCTGTGGTGCCGGTGACGACCGGTGCGCGAGTAGGTATGTGAGTCTTCGCGGGTTCCTGGGTTTGTTCTGCGGAGGATCGCCGCTGGTCAGCGCCACGTCATCCACCTGGCTCAGGAACCAGAGCCGAAGATGAACGTCGTCGGGTCCGCCCTGGGGGATTCGCTTCGGGTCAATGTGCCAGTCGACCGTCCATCGGGCCGGCGGCGTGCCATCCCGCTGAACGTCGTACAGCCACGGGTAGGCGTCCCCCGGACCGCTGACCTCCGTGCCGAAGGGGACGTCGATGCCCGCGTAAGTTCCGCCCGGTTGTGGCGTCAGGGCCAGCCCATCGGTGCTCACGGCCCCCTCATGGCCATGGTAGCTGAGCAGGTGGTCCTCGCCGCCCGCGCAGCGGAAGACGTCGAGAACGTAGCCTCCCGGTCCTGCGGGCACCAGCGCCAGGAGGCGTCGGTACTCCGTGGTCTCCTCGTAGACATCCTCGCTATCGACCTCGACCGCCCGGATCATCGGCAAGCTCTTGAAGAAGCGGGGATGGCCGACCCAACTCGGCTTCTGCCGCGAGCGGCTCACGACGAGCGTATTGTGGCTGAGCGTGTTGGAGGTCCAGGCACCGCGTTTGGGCCAGCGTGTTGCGAACTCGGGATAGCCCAGATCGGGCATGAGATCGACGCCGAAAGCGTACAGGCCGATGTTGAGCCGGTCCTGGTGCCCGTGTCCTCGGTTGCGCCCGTAGTACATGTAGGCCGCAGTGCCGGACTTGCCGCTGCCCACCTCCAGGGACGCCAGACCGTAGCCCGGCATGTGGTCGCTTCGGGAGGGGGGCGGCGAGGTCTGGCGAGCAATCGCCTCGATCTCCTCTTGCAGTGCCTCGGGTTCGGGATCGCAGATCGATCCTCGCAGCCCCTCGGCGCTGCCGCCGTTGGCCTGCCAGGCAGCCAGGGCGAACTCGGGTCGTCCGGTGTAACGGAAGCCGCGCAGGATGAATGACGGGCTGGTCTGGACTTTGCCGATGCTCCCGGTACTGCCCGAGTCGCCAATGTTCGGGGTGACGTACCCCAGGACCAGGATGCGGCTCCCGGCGGTGAAGGTCTGTCGGAACTGGGGGTAGTCCCGGTAGATGTCGTGGGTGTCGTAGCCTTTGTAGTCAGCCAGCAGATCGGCCAGCGCGCCGATGTTGCTGCCCCAGCTCAAGGCGTAGCCCGGGGCGGCCTCGGCCCCCACGCCGTCACGGTCGATCTGGCCAACCACGGTGCCCGGGATGCGCCCTCCCTGGGGGTCAAAGATCCAGTCCAGCCACCCGCTCGTCTGCGGCTCCCGGTCCAAAGCAATGGCGCAGCGGGCGATAGCGCTCTGGTGCATTCCCTCGTTTCCCCACGCGTGCCGGTTCATCACGGCCGCGGCGCCTTCGCGCAGGATGTGGTCGTCGAGGTGCTGGCAGAACGACGGATAGTCAGTGACTGGCGTCGGGAGCCTGTACTGCTCGGCCTTGCCGGCCAGGAAGGCAAACAACGCGGCATCGTCGGCCACACC
>CBFDAZ010000693.1:0-3080 GCA_965602825.1 uncultured bacterium | reverse complement strand
ACTGGTCGCAGGAGGGTCGTCGCCATGCAGACGATCGGGCTTATTGGTGGCATGAGCTGGGCGTCGTCGCTGGAATACTACCGGCTCATCAACGAGGATGTTCAGGCCAGGCTGGGGGGCCTGCACTCCGCCCACTGCATCCTCTACTCGTTCGACTTCGCTGAGGTGCAGCGCCTGGAACATGCAGGAGAGCGAGAGGAACTGGGACGGCTGCTGATCGACGCTGCCCGGAAGCTCGAAGGTGCTGGCGCCGGGTGCATCGTCATCTGCGCCAACACTCAGCACAGATCGGCAGAGGACGTTGAGCGCTGCATCGACATCCCGTTGATCCACATCGGCGACGCGGCGGGCGAGGAGATTCGGCGGCTCGGGCTGGCCAAGGTCGGCCTGCTGGGAACCAAGTTCACGATGGAAGAGGATTTCTACAGGAGCAGGTTGGAGGGGAAGTTCGGCGTGGAGGTGTCGGTGCCTGACGAGGAAGGTCGCGATACGGTCCACAGGATCATCTACGAGGAATTGTGTCGAGGGGTCATGGCTGGTCCATCAGAGGAGGCTGTGAAGGCGGTAATCGGAGCCCTGGTAGCGGAGGGCGCCGAAGGGGTCATCCTGGGCTGCACCGAGTTGCCGCTGCTGGTGAAGGAGGGAGCGGTTGACGTCCCCCTGATCAACACCACGGCCGTCCACGCGCGGGCCGCTGTCGACTTCGCTCTGCGGTCCGCCTAGCCTGGTCTATTCACGACGGACGTCGCGGGCAACCCGCTCTCTTGAAAGAGAGCCGGTTTCCCGCACCCTTCCGGCACAACACTCTGTTTCGGTATCGGTGCTTGCCGTGAAGCACACTGTGCTGCCGGTGGCCCCAGTGCGGGACCACGGATGCAGGTCGGTAACGGCCTGTCCGCTGTTGTTGGGCGCTCTGGCCGCAGTGCATCGTCGATTATGCGGGCTAGTGGACTGGCAAGCGTGAAGCCTGGGGTCGAGGGCATCGAGGGCACGGCGGGAACGGCCGCCAGAACTCACGCCACCCTCACCCCCAAACCCCTCTCCCAACCTCCACCACGGCTCCACAGCGGGAGAGGGGCGAACGTCAAGCTGACGGCACGGCAGGACGCACGGCACCATAGCGATCACGCGTGACAGAGCACCAGGCAAGGACTCGGGCGCTCCGCAGGCGAAGTCCCCATCCAATCGAAGGCTTCACCATCTGTGCAGGGCGTCCCAGGAGGAGCAGCCATGACACAGCCACTCGATCGCCGTCAATTCCTCGCCGCCTCAACTGCCGCCGCAGCTGGCGTCGCCATGGCGGCGGGTCAGAGGGCCGGCGCGCAAGAACCCTTCAAACACAAGCTCTACAAGGCACTGATTGTCGGCAAACCAACGGCTGAGGAGCTCGGTCCCATGAAGGAAGCCGGTTTCGACGGCGTCGAGACCCGCGCCATCGTCAGCCCCGAAGAGGCCGAGCAGGCCGGGGAGATCGCCGATGGACTTGACATGAAGATCCACTCTGTGACGCGCGGCTGGGCCAAGTTCAACAGTGGCAACGAGGAAGAGGTCGAGACGAGCATTAAGCAGACCGCTGCGGCCCTGCGCGCGGCGCACGGCTACGGCGCCGACGCGATTCTTCTGGTGCCCTGCAAGATCGGCGGCCAGGCCATGCCGCAGGCCTGGGACTTCAAGATCGAGTTCGACCCCGAGACCGGCCACCAGACGAAGGTGGCCGACGGCGACAACGGAGCCTATGCGGACTACATCGCGGCTCACGACCACGCCTACGATACATCCCAGGTGGCAATCCGCAAGCTCATTCCGGTTGCCGAAGAGACGGGAGTCGTCATCGCCGTTGAGAACGTCTGGAACAACCTCTTCGTCGATCCGCACCACTTAGCCCACTTCATCGACTCCTGCGAAAGCCCGTGGGTCAAGGCCTACTTCGACATCGGGAACCACGTGAAGTACTCCCCGCCCGAGGAGTGGATTCCCGTCCTCGGCGAACGCCTCGCCAAGTGCCACGTCAAGGACTACAAGCTCAACGAGGACGGACACGGAGGCGACTGGGCCGACATCCGCGATGGCAGCGTCAACTGGCCGGTCGTGCGCCGAGCCCTGGATGACATCGACTACGAGGGCTGGATGACGATCGAAGGCAGCGGCGGGCTGTCTCTGGAGGAGAAGAGCAAGCGACTCGATCAGATCATCGCCGGGCAGTGATGCCCTTGACGTTGCTTGGGACCGCCGGCGCCCTCGCCGGCCGCGGTGGCGAGTGGTGATGCCGTTGGGTCGGGCGGTGGACGGCTGCGGCGACAGCACTGTCAAGGGCTCACGACCTGCTGCCACAGCAGCCACCGGGGCGGTGGCGATCCCAGGATACGTCAACCCCAGCACACCTCACAACCAGCGCCGGCACCCCCCGAAGACATCCCGGCTCGCGCGAAGCGCCAGGTCACGGACTTGCTGGCTATGGTGGCTGCGGCTCCGCAGACGCCGTTGCCGACTTCGGTTCACGCCATGACATCCACCCACACGGGACTCGACCACGCTGTGTCCTGATCTTTCTGGACCACGCGGACGTAGTAGAAGTCCCCGTCCTGTGCCTCGCTCGTGTCATGGTACTCGAAGTACTCGTCGTCGCCGCTTGTCTCCCGGACGAAGAGGGGCTCGTTGTTCTTGACGATCTTCAGGGCGGCGATCTTCTCGGTGCCGATCGCGTGGATTCGTATGATCCTCGGCTGGAACGGATCGCTGAGGCTCAACTCCTCGCCCATCGGGCAGTTGTTGACCGAGAACTCCAGGATGATCCGGGCGCCCGTCGTCGCATAGCAGCGCCGCGCTCGCAGAGCGTCGAAGATGGCCTCCCGCGTGAGGTCCCCTGCGTAGACGCACGCGAAGCCGCTCTTCTGATGGACGCACCACTGGCGGTCCTGCGGATAGGAGCGTCCGGGCATCCCCGCGTGGCTGTCTCCTGAGCCGATGAAGCCAAAGCGATAGCCCCGCGCCAGAGCGTTGAAGACGCCAGCCCCCGGCTTCTCGGACTTATGCCACAGTGGGTCGTTGTGCTCGACACCCGATCCCCAGCACGAGTAGAC
>CBFDAZ010000692.1:0-3089 GCA_965602825.1 uncultured bacterium | reverse complement strand
ATCCACGTATTGGCCCGTGTTGGCGTCGAAACCGATGCCGGCCTTCCTCTCGGCGACGAGTTGCACGGGACGTGGATCGTCGTCACGCACGGGAATGGGTACCGCCACGGGTATGAGATCGATCGCATCGAGAGGGCCAACGGCGGGACCACGATCGTCCTCACTCACGACCATGGCCTGCGCATCGGCGACAACGCGACCCAAGAGGTCTACTTCCCGCGGCAGACCATGGAGGGCCAGAACACCTTCCGGATTCCGACGCGTGTGAGCCTGATGCCCGAGTGACCGTGCCTCCGGCACGGCCCGGACGAAGCGGAAAGGAGAGTCCGCCATGTATACGCGCTACTACGACCCGGAGATATTCACCCAGACCCTCGACGGGATCGACCGGTCGAATCACATCGTTGCCACGTACTTCATGGATGACGAGCTGCCAGGCGAGGACTTCGTGGACCACTTCGCCCTGATCCAGGCGATGGCGCTTGAGGGCTCCACGGGGACGTGGGAGAAGGTCGAGGAGGACACGGAGGAAGTGCGCCGCAGGCTGAGCGGCAGGATGATCGGGTACTTCGAGGTGCCCAGTGAGAGCCCGGCGCGGCGGACTGCGGTCGTGCAACTGGCGTTCCCCATCGACGCGTGGACCGACAACGTCCCGATGATGCTGTTGAGCATCGCCGGGAATTGCTTCGCCTACAGTGACAAGCTGCGCCTTCTCGACGTGTTGATCCCCGAAGACCTGCTGGAGCGGTTCAAGGGGCCCAAGTTCGGCGTGCCGGGGATCCGCGAGCTGCTGGGGGTGCCCGACCGGCCGCTGTCGCTCCACATCATCAAACCGAAGATGGGCATGACGCCCGAGCAGGTCGCCAACCAGTGCTACCAGACGGCTCTGGGCGGCGTGGACATGATGAAGGACGACGAGATGACGAGCGATGTATACAACAGCAGCTTCGAGGAGCGTCTGACCGCGGTCATGGAGGCCCTCGACCGGGCCGAGGGCGAGACGGGCAAGCGCCCGATTTACCTGCTGAGCATCACCGATGAGCCGCGTCGAATCTTCGACAAGGCGGCCCGGGCCGTTGAGTTGGGCGCCAACGGGTTGTTGGTCTGCTACTCGGCCGGCTTGCCCGTCATCCGCCAGCTCGCCGAAGACCCCGCGATCAACGTGCCCGTCATGGTCCATGGCTCCCACATGATCGCCGCGCAGCCCCGCATCGCGTGGCCTGTGTTCGCGAAGTTGGCGCGGCTGTGCGGGGGCGACATGATGCTCACCCCGACTTACTGGTCGAGCATCCCGATGGTGAGCCTCGAGGAGGGCATCCGGACGTCCCACGTCAAGCTCGCGCCACTGGGGCATATCAAGCCGATGTGGCCGATGCCCTGCGCGGGCGTGTACCCGGGGCTGACGCCGGTGTTGGTGGGCGAGTACGGGCCTGACATCGTCATCCCGGCGGGCGGCGGGATGCTCGGACACCCAGATGGCTACACGGCCGGCGCCCGGGCCTGGCAGCAGGCCATCGCCGCGACGATGTCAGACGAGGACTTCGTCGAGTACGCCAAGAAGCCCGAGAACTGCGAACTGCGGCGGGCGCTCGAGAAGTGGGGCACCATAGAGCGCCCGAAGACGCCGTGGCTGCGCGTCGCCCCCAAGTTCCACCCGAAGCGCATGCAGTTCGACGACTGACCGCGAAGGGGTGGCAGACGTGACCGGAAACCACTATCTTGCCGTCGACATCGGCGCCGAGAGCGGGCGCGCGATGGCCGGCACACTGGACAACGGCCGGCTGTCCCTGGAGGAGATACACCGCTTCCCCAATGAGCCTGTCGAGGTGTGTGACACGCTCCACTGGGACATCCTGGCGCTGTACGGCAACGTGCTCAAGGGGATGAGGGAGTACGTGCGGCGATTCGGGGACCGGGTTGAGGGGATCGCGGTGGACACCTGGGCGCTGGATTTCGGCCTCCTGGCCAGAGATGGGAAGCTCCTGCAGAACCCGGTGACCTACCGCGACCGCCGGACGGAGGGGATGCTCGAGGAGGCACTGGCGAGAATGCCGGCTGATGAGCTGTACGAGCACACCGGCCTGAACATCCTGCCGATCCACACGCTTTTCCAGCTTCTGGCCTTGCGCCTCGGCAATGGCCCGCTCCTTGAGCTGGCGACGCGGTATCTGATGATGCCCGACCTGTTCGCCTACTTCCTGACGGGCCGGGACGTGTGCGAACGGACCAATGCCATCACCACCCAGGTCTACGATCCGCGGAGCGGCGAGTGGAGCCGGCGCATCTTCGAGGTTTTCCACCTTCCGTGGTCCATCATGCCCGACCTTGTGGACCCGGGAACGGTCCTGGGCGACCTACGCGAGCCGGTCAGGCAAGCTACCGGCCTACGTCACGCGGCCGTGGTAGCGGCGTGCAGCCACGACACGGGTTCGGCAGTGGCGGCCGTGCCGGGCGAGGGGGAGGACTGGGCTTTCATCAGCTCGGGAACGTGGTCAGTGCTCGGCGCGCTCACGGATCAGGTCGTCACCTCCACTGAGGCCCACGCGGCCGGCATCTGCAACGAGCTGACGCTGGGCAGCCGCTTCGTGTGCCGCAACATCATGGGGCTGTGGCTCTTGCAGCAATCGCGCGCAGCGTGGCGGCGGGCCGGTCGCGAGTACTCCCACGAGGAGCTGGTCAGCCTGGCGGAGCAGGCGCCGGATGACGGGCCGGTCATCGATCCCGACGACCCCAGCTTCCTGGCGCCGCCCGACATGCCGACAGCGATCCGGGATTACTGCGCGCGAACGGGACAGGCGGCTCCCGAGGGACCCGCGGCCGTGACGCGGTGCATCCTGACCGGCCTCGCGCTGTCGTACCGGGAGGGTCTGGAGCGACTGGGCCATATCCTCGGGCGCACCTTCAGGGCCATCCACGTGGTTGGCGGCGGATCGCGCAACGGCCTGCTGTGCCAACTTACCGCCGATGCCGCGGGCGTTCCGGTGCTCGCCGGCCCGGTGGAGGCGACGGTTGCCGGGAACGTGTTGGTGCAGGCGCTGGCCGCGGGAGACCTGGGGTCGGCGTCGGACATCCGCGAAGTGGTTCGGCGA
>CBFDAZ010000691.1:0-3093 GCA_965602825.1 uncultured bacterium | reverse complement strand
TCGACCAGTTCTGTCGGCCAAACAGCAGCCCCAGCGCAAACCCGAGCGGATGGAACGGGAAGCGCAGGAACACCCGGCGCAGGATGACGAGCGCCCCGGCCTGCACGGCGCCCGCGACCGCCGCGATAACCGGCCCGCGCTCAGGCTGCGCGGGGGCTGTCATGTAGCCCGCAACGGTCTCGTACTGGCGACGCGTGAGCTCCACCCGATAGCCGCCCTCGCTCGTCCCGCCCTCCAGGACGTTCGCGCCATACTCGTAGGCCGCATCGAGGTGCAGCCAGAACCCGAAGGCCAACCCCAGAACCACTGCCAGCCCCATGCCCGAGACGACAGCGCGCTGCGCCATGCCGCTATCTCGGCCGATCTTCAGCGCCTCCATCTGGAACGCCCCGTACCCCGGCAGCACGCCGCGACTGACGAAGTAGTTGGTGGCCAGGACCACCAGGTTCCGGTAATCGCCTCCCGGCGCCAGCCCCGCTGACCCCCGCGCGGCCACCGGCAGCCGGGCCGCCATGTCGATCGGCTGCAGCCACTGGGATGGCAGGCCGGCCTCGGCGCGGACGCGCGTCGCCACGATGCCGAACAGGAACGTGAGCCCGTAGTAAGTTAGCACCGTTGACAGGTTCATCCCCGCGTACAGCTTCATCACCAGCAGTCCGACCGAACACAGGACCACTGCCACCAGCGCCTTGGAGGCCGGCGGTATCGCAGTGCCCTGCCCGGGACCCACCAGCCCCCGCGCGGCGGACGCCAGATGGCGGCGAGCCGTCCACAGGATCACCACGGCCAGCACAACGTAGGCGCCCGTCACCTGCTCGACCTCGAAGGGCATCCCCGGCATCTGGTAGCCGAGCGAGTTGAACACCACGTGCTCTCCGAGCAGAAGCCCGCAGAACACCCAGCACGAGAACAACACGTCCGTGGGCATCAGGTAGCCGAAGCCGAACACCTGCGGACGGACGGCAAAGGTCAGCCACCAGACGTTGCGCAGGGGGCCTTCGGTGAAGAACGGCTGGAGGGGAATCTCCTGGGGGAGCGCCGGCACCGAGGGGTTGAAGCTCTTCAGGATGTTCAGCAGGTTGTAGAGACTCACCAACCCCAGGCCGATCCACATCATGTAGCTGCTGAACATCGACTTCCCACGCGACATGGTCCCCTGGCCAACCATCTCCAGGGGAAGCTCGGCGATGGGGAACCGCAGCCTCTCGTCGTCCATCCACGGCTTGGAGAGCAGCACCGACATCCCGAGCGTGGCGCCGAAGAACATCAGGAAGAAGCCGGACCACGTCGCCAGCGGGCCGCTCCACGCGCGCCAGGGGAACCCAGCCTCCGTGCCCTCGAAGTAACCGAGGATCGCCGTCTCGTCCTTCACCACGTACCAGGCGGGCAGGCTCCGGCCCAGCTCCTGGTACTCGTTGTCAGGCGTGGCGAAGTACGGGAGCACCGTGAGCTCCGGGATGAACAAACGGAGCGCGCCCCCGGAGCACATCGCCACCGACAGCGTGAGGATTGCGTAGACGATGAGGGCCTCGTGGAGCGAGAGCCGCAGGGGACGGGGCAGCCGCCGCGAGAGCGCATGGTAGCCCATCAGCACAACGAGGGCGACGAGGGCGGGCACCGGCGGGGCGGCCATCGAGACCTGCGCGCTGAGCGTGAGCAGAGCGGCCTGCTGAATCCACCGGGCGATCAGGTACATCAGGCCGCAGGAAAGCAGCACCACACGCCACGTCATCGGAGACAGGCCCCCGAGCGGGATGGCACAGGATTGGTCATCCCGCCAACGGGTTCCTTGCTCGGGGCCGAGCCGTACGTGGGTCGGGTCTCCAGGCCCGCGTCGTTCGAGCCGCTCGTGGGTCGGGTTTCCCAACCCGACGCCGTTCGCCGTCCGTGGCGGCGGAGGTCCTCTTCCGCCACGGTGGCCCGACGCGTACATCCATCGTTTCCGGTAATGCGGCGGGAGGGCCTCACTCAGGCGTTGACCCTCGACCCCCACTTCGCCGAGCAGGGGTTCGACTGCATCGCCCAGGGGTGAACGGCGCCATCACTGTCTTCTTCTGCGCGCCGAGGCCGTTCATGCAGGGAGTCGCGTTGAGTGGGCTCAAGGGTTAGAAAACACACTGTAATCGCGCCGCAGGGCCGGAGCGCTGGAGTTCCGCGATGTGTGCCTAACCCGTGAGCGGGTGAAGGGGACGACTGAGGAGCGTGACCGGACTGGAGGTTGTGCGTAGTACATCTGTCGGGAGGTCACAGAGCATGTGGACCTGAGACCCGGAGGGAGTTGATGGCATGAGCCAGTTAGTGGTGAGGCCGGTACGCATCTCTGAAGTGAAGGAGCACCCTAATGCAGATGCGCTCGAACTCGCGATGATTGAGGGCAGCCTCTATCAGGTCGTGGTCAAGAAAGGCTGGTGTCAATCGGGAGACGTGCGACTGTATGTGCCGCTGGATGCGGTAATCCCGGTTGAGGTCTCGGATCGATGGGGTGTTACGAAGTACCTGTCGAAGGGGCGGGTGCGTGCGGCGAGGCTGCGTGGGGAGACGAGCTACGGCTTCCTGACCGATGTGGAGGAAGTGGACAGCGAGTCGGGCCCGCGTACGCCCGAGATGAATGAGGACGTCGCGCATCTATACGGGATCACCAAGTACGAGGAACCGATGACCCTCAACGGCGAGCAGGCGCCGCTGATCGACGCCTTCCACCGCTATACGGAGATCGAGAACCGGCACAGCTTCCCCGACGTGATCGAGGAGGGGGAGGAGGTCGTGGTGACCGAGAAGGTCCATGGGACCAACGTACGTCTGGGACACGTCCTCGGCGAGGATGGGCCCATGCTCGTCTGCGGGAGCCACAATCTCAGGATCGAGCGGGGTCGCAACAGCACGTATGAGATGCCGCTCTCCATGGCGTGTGTCGAGACGCTGCTGACCTCGTTTGAGCCGCGGATCGAGGACGGGAAGGCTGTAGACGAGGTGATCCTCTTCGGAGAGACCTACGGACCCGGCGTGCAGAAGGGGTTCACCTACGGGGTTGACAAGCCCGAGTTCCGGGCCTTCGACATCGCGGTTGACGGAGAGTACCTGAACTGGGATGCG
>CBFDAZ010000690.1:0-3097 GCA_965602825.1 uncultured bacterium | reverse complement strand
GTTCTCCCCAACAGAACCTCCTTGCTATGGATAATCTGGGTCCTACCCCCCGCCCACCGCCATGACGGTCTCCCGTTCTCGCTCATGCCACGCCTCTAACCGTAAGTTAGCGACAGCCGATCCCGATTCAGACGCTCTCGGCATCGGCTGTCTCCGAGGCAGTGCGGTTCACCGGCCAAGCCTGCGTGTCCTGCCCTTGCGTCCGCAGCCGCACTGGCAGTGGTCTTGCAGTGCCATGGCGAAGCAGGCCACCAGACCGCAACCGTGCCGAGCCTCGCCCGTCGACAGGGGAAAGCCCCCAGACAGCGAACCTTCTCGTGGGAGGGCTCTCCGTGGAAGACACCGTGGATTTCATCAATCGCCTCAATGACCAGGACTGGGGCTGGTGGCCGTTTGTCTTCCTGCGCCCCGACCAAGAGGAGAGAATGACCAACGCGTTCGTCGCCAAGATCGCCCTGGTCTACGGCCCGATCGGGGGGATGATCGTGGGCCTCGTGCTGGTTCTGCTTCTGCGAGCAATGGGCGCCCCGATCGATCTCGAGTCAGCCGTGTGGGTCGTGCTGACGGTGCTGGTGGCCACGACGGTGATGTTCTTCCCCATCTACCGGGCGACGTTTGCCGTCTGCTGGAACCGGAGGGCAGACCGGTTGGCGGAGGAGATGGCTGACGGGGCGGACGAAACGCACCGGGAGCTCTATGGCCAGTGGGTGCCGCGGGGGCCGCTGCGGCGCAGTAACGACGCGTAGTTGTGACAACGGAGGCGGAGTACCCGTCACGGACAGCACAGCCGGACAGCCCGAGGAGGGCGCGCGATGAGCCGGATGTGGAAGGTCGCAATCGCGTGGGCGCTCGGGGTCCTGATTGTCGGCGGCCTCGGACTGTGGAGGCTGTGGGTCGGCACCGGTCGCGGGGCGCCCCTCTATCGGGAAATCGGCTGGATGTGCATGGAGTACGCGAATGATCCCGAAGCGGCGGCGGCGTGGTACGGGAAGGCAGTACGCCTCAAGCCGAGGGACGCCACCCTACGCATGGATCTTGGCGAGGCGCTGGCTGAGTTCGGCAAGCCGGACGAGGCCCTGGCGCAGTACCGGGAGGCCGCCCGACTCGCGCCAAACGACATCGGGCCCTGGCTGGGAATATCCCGCGTGGAGCGCAACCGGGGTGACTACGAGGCCGCGCTTGAGGTGTTGGGGGAGGCCAGGAAGCGCGCGGCCAATGAGCCCGAGGTTCTGCGCAAGATAGACGAGATCGCCGACCTCACGCAGCAGGTCGCTGAGGCGGACGCGAAGTCCGCGGGGTTGAAGTCCGAACTGGCGGGACAGATAGGGCTGCTGGGCGAGGTGTGCGCGAAGGTCGCCAAGGAGTACGAGGCCAGGGGTGAGATGGAGAGAGCCATCGAGGAGTACGAGAAGGGCGCCCGGTGCGGGAACCAGGAGTGCCGGGAGCGACTGGAGGCCCTGGGTCGCGACGTTCCGCCGATCGACGAGAGGATCGGGGATGGTGAGCCATCGGGAGCTCCGGCCGGGCCTTCCCACGTCACCACGGAGGGAGACACGCCATGAGCCGCGGCTGGAAGATCGCCATCTGGTGTCTAGTACTGCTGCTCGTCCTCGGCCTCGTTGGGGTCTGGGCCGTCTGGGTCGCGACGGGCCGCGGCGCGCCGATCTACAGCGCAATTGCGTGGATGTGCGAGGACTCCCAATCGTATCCCGCCGCAGCGCAGTGGTACGGGAAGGCTGTCCGAGCGAAGCCCAACGACGCCGATCTGCGCTACAAGTTGGGCAATGCGCTCTGGCAGGCGGGCGATGCGCAGAAGGCTTTGGGGGAATACGAGGAGGCGGCCCGACTTGAGCCGACGTGGACGTGGCCGCTGGTCGGCGAGGCCACCGCACACACGCATCTCGGCGAGTTTGACGAGGCTCAGGAAGCGCTGGACGAGGCCCTGAAGCTGAGCCCCAGAGATGCACAGGTGCGCTACCGGCTCGGCCGCCTTCGGGCGGCAGAGAACAAGCCGGACGAGGCGATTGAGGCGTTCGAAGAGGCGATCGACCTCGACCCTGAACTGGATGAGGCATACGCTGAGCTGGGGCGACTTCTGGAGGACCACGGCGAGACCGACCGGGCCATCGAGGTCTACGAGAAGGGCGCGCAGCGCTGGGACCAGGCCTGCCGCGATCGACTGGCGGCTCTGGGCCACACGCCGCCCGCGCCCACCGGTCCTGCGCCTTCGGCTGGCGCGTCAGGGACCGGCCCTGGCGGCACGCCACCCACGTCGCCGGGCGGCCCATCGGGAACAGGTAGCACAGGCTCCGGCTCCGGGGCGCCGCCTCCCGCCTTCTTGGGCGTGATGGGCGGGTTCTTCATCATGTACTTCGCGTTCATCATGTTCGCGGTCGTCCTGAGCTTTGGGAGTCTGGTCGCCACGTTACTCGCCATCTACGATTGCGCCCGGCGCGACTTCCCCGATCCGACCACGAGGGCCATGTGGTGCCTGCTGATCGCCTTCACCAAGTGGATCGGCGCACTCATCTACTACTTCCTCGTCTACCACAAGGACGATCCGCCCCTTCAGCAACCGCGACCGCACACGCCGACGGTGCCGATGGGGGATCAAACGTAGCATATCCCCGTGGCGCAGGCTTCCGAGCCTGCGGCCGTCTTGCCGTCGGTAGGTCGGAGCTCCAGCTCCGACGTCGGTCCCATCCCAGAAGGACCATCTTCCGTTCGCCCCGAAGCTACCAGCGACTTGCGGCGCATCGCGCCGCGTGGGAGGCTCATCATGCCAGAGATGAAGCGGTACCGTGGCGTCCAGGAATATGACGTACTCGTAGTTGGTGGCGGAATGGCCGGTGTCTGTGCCGCCATCGCGTCGGCCCGGCACGGCGCGAAGACGGCACTCATCCAGGACCGGCCGGTACTCGGCGGCAACTCGTCGAGCGAGATCCGAATGCACATCTGCGGCGCGGACCGATCCGGCGGCCGACCGAATATGCGTGAGACCGGCATCCTGGAAGAGCTGCGCCTGGAGAACGCCGCCCGGAACCCGCAGCGCTGCGCGGAGATGTGGGACCTGATCCTGTGGGAGGGGGTCAACAAC
>CBFDAZ010000689.1:0-3119 GCA_965602825.1 uncultured bacterium | reverse complement strand
TTCCCCGACCACGCTCCCGCCGACGTCTACGTCGTGAACGCTGACGGCGAACGAGTCGAGGCGGGCATGGCCGAGCAAGTGCGGGACGGCGACAGGTACTCCTACGATCTGCGCATGCCCAGCGATCACTTCGCGGTCCTGGTGAGGCGGTAGGTGAACCGTCAGCAGGGAACTGCCATCGAGCCGTGGTCGTCCCCGGACGGAATAGGTGCGATCGACAGCCTAACACGAGGCGGGCCACGTTGTCGCGGCCAAGTGGTGATACGATGACAACAGCAACGCGGAAGGTAGCGGTGGTGGTCCTGATGGTTGGGGCCGGTGTGGCGGACGGGCAACCGGTGTGGGTAGAGGACTTCGAAGGGCCCGGCAACCTCGCCAGTCGAGGTTGGCGAGTCGAGGCCGACGAGAGCCAGAGCCACTGGACCATCCGCGAGGGCCACCTCGAGATGCAGGGCCTGCGGAACCCCTACAAGGGCGGACGGATCGTGCACGACGTGCCCATCATCGAGCGGGGCGTGTTGGAGTTTGACTGTCTCCTCGCAGCACAAGGGGCGGCGAACTACGATCACCTGTCATTGGGGCTGAAGCTGTATGGTCACCTGATGGCCTTCAAGAAGTACGCGGGGCATCACTTCATGGCTCACGTCCCGGCGGAGAACATCATGTACTCGGCTACGGGAAAAGTGCCGCTTGGGGAGTGGGTGCACTTCCGGGTCGAGTTCGACGCCCCGCGCGGCCGAGTGGAGTACTACATGGGCGAAGCCCGCGATCCGCTGATGATCGACATGCGGCTGACGATGAACACCGAGGGTGAAAGCGGAGAGTTCGAGTGGTTCAACTACGGTCTCACTAAGGGAGCGGTCACCAGCCTGGTCGACAACGTCCGCCTCCGGCGTATTGAGAGCCACGACGGGCAAACCACGGCCCCGCGTGACCGGACGCTGCTGGTGCTGGGTCCCAGCTCGGAACGGCTGGGCATTGAGGGCGCCCTGCGACACGCGGTGCCGGCGGAGAAGCTCTCCGTCTATGTCATGCAGACCCGGAGCTCGGCGACCCGGCCGAGCAACATCTTCTCGCTGGACAGCGTGCCGGGCGCGGCGACCTGGCGAGAGGCCCGGCGGATCATCCTCGCGGACGTACCGGCCGGGCCGAGAGAGTGCTTGCCCCCGCATCTGCTCGGGGATCTCGAGCGGGCCGTGACCGACGGCTGCGACCTATTGGTGCTGGGCGGGCCTTTCGCCCTGGGCAGCGGCCGGTACGCGGGCACCCCTCTCCAGGATCTCTTGCCGGTGGCGCTCGACGGACCGTGGCGATTGCGGCGCTTCGACGCTCCCCAACCACTGGCGACGGAGCCGGGCGAGCCCGCGGTGCTCTGGTATCACGACGTGCCCTCAAGGGATGACGATGTGCAGACGGCCCTCACGGCGGGCGGAAAGCCGCTGTATGCATGGCGCCCCCATGGAAAGGGGCGTGTGGGCGTGTTCCTGGCTGCCGCCCTGGGGAGCCTGGAAGACTTCGGTGAGGCCATACCGTTCTGGGAGTGGGACGGATGGCCCGGATTGGTCGAGAGGATGATGACCATCAGCCGCGTTGCCGGGGAGGAGGGATGAGCATGATCCGCGGCCGACACCTGGCAATGGCGGCTACCGCGCTGGGCCTCCTCGTGCTCGCGCCGGTGGAGGCGGTGGAGTTGGACGAGGGTGAACAGGGCGCGACCATTCACACCAGCGCATACGTCGCCGCGATCAGCACCTCAGGCGGGGCCGTGCTCACCGGTCTGACGGACCGGCAGGCGGGCCGGGAGATGCCCATCACTCGCGCGGGGCTGACCATCACCGCGGAGCGTGACCGACCGGAATGGTCGGACGCATGGTGCCCGGCGCCCGTCATTCATGAAGAGGCGAAGGCTACGGCCACGACAAGATTCGAGCAACGAGACGCGGGCCTGTTGTGCATCTCGGAATGGTCTTGTCCGGTAGCAGAGGTCGAGAAGACGATGCTCTTCACCGACGAGCCGCCGGCCATCGAGATCAAGTGGCATGTGCGGGTGACGGGCGCAGTGGAGGAGACCACCTATTGGCTGCAGACCAGCGACGCGGGGCTCTTCCGGGGAGGGCGCATCTACCCCGGTGATGAGCGTGTGCCGTCACGAGGTGAGGGAATGGCCCGCTTCCGCGCGGCGCCCGCGCTGGTCTACTGCCACGATGGTGCGACCGGACTTGGGCTGGCGGCCTCGCGAGAAGCCGACGGCGTGCGTGCCGTGGCCCACGCGATCATGCCGGGACCGAACTCCGTGCAGCTCTCCGCCTACAGCGAGGTACTGCGCTGGCGGAAGACGCCCTTCGAACTCGAGATGCGGGTCCGGGTGCCGGTTGGATCCAGCCCGGAGCAGGCGCTGGCCTGGTACCGTGACACAACGCCCGGTCTGAAGCCGCTGACGCTCACCCGACTCGAGGTCGAGAAGCTCATATACCGATCAGGTGAGGTGGGCCGCGCGTGGGTGATCCTGACCAACAACTCCGACGAGACTCGACGGGCTCGATTGGTCTCCCGGATCGAAGGCGGACTGGGGCAGTCGTGGGAGCTGCCGGAGCAGGTGGTGGAACTGGCGACGGGAGAGACAACACGCTTATCCATCGAGTGGGAGAACCGGGGAGAGTACGGCTTCGAGCTGGCGGCGTTGGTGTGGGACGAGGAGGGCCGGGAGCTGGACAGCGCGCGGGAGTACTTCGCGGTCGCCGACAACTTCTCGCGCGTGGGGCAGATGGCGGTCTTCAATCCGGGCTGGATGAACCAGGACTGGATGATCCCGGCCTGGACCGAGTGGGCCAAGGGCAACTACATCGGCACGATCGAGTACTACTGCTGGGCGCCCGACCAGGTCTTCGATCTGACCCCGGACGCCGAGGAGTTCGAGCCGCACACCGAGTCCCAGGGCGCGTACCGGGCGCAACTGACGCGCTCATTTCTGCAGGGTTTGGTGCGGCAGGCCCACGAGAGCGGGCTGCGGGTGCTGGCGATGGACACAGGCTGGGCCAGTCTGAAGGGGGCGCTGGAGCACCCCGAGTGGATGAAGTACACGCGCGACGGCCAGTTCTACATCTTCAACGGGAACGTGC
>CBFDAZ010000688.1:0-3139 GCA_965602825.1 uncultured bacterium | reverse complement strand
GCCCACCCAAGAAAACCTCCTCGCGCAAGCCGGAAAGGTGCATAACCTAAGTTTCGAGCCTGTCTCAGTCGCACCGGGGAATGGGAGTCGTTCCGTAGGACAGGCGACCCGCCTGTCTCGGTCGCGAAGTGACCGCAAGCGCCTTTGTGTTGGATGAAGTGGGGAACCAGACCGGCCCGCTCGGATGCCAGAGCCTGTCGTTCCAGGCGCCAGCGGAAGTACCCCGTATCCTCCAGCGCGAAGTCCGTGACCCCGTCCCTTGTCCTGACCTTGCCCGGTTCCGACGGAACGGCCCGGGCATGGGCATCCGGTTGAGCATTGCGAAGTCGCTCTCTGATCGCACCGAGGCGCTTGACCAGCCCCTCGTAAGTGTCGTCGAAGGCAAACAGAACGACGTGCCGTGTGCCCCCCGGGCTGCAGAGTCCCGAGTTCCCACGTCAGCACGCCATCCACGTTGCCCGCCGAATACCGTCCGGACGCGAAGGCGTGTCCGCTTGGTGCGACGATGGCGAGCAGTACGGCGCTTTGCAGTCGGATCACGGCAAGTCGCCTCGGAGATCTGTCGTTCACTGGACCGCGAGCATCTCCCGGTTTGCTGCGCGATCGAGATCCCGGCCTCGCAGGGGGGCGGGACTTGCTTGCGTGGTGGTCGGTGGTATTACTTTCGTTCCTTGCAGGCGAGCCCGCACTCATGAACGACTGCTTTGAATACTCGGGAACCACGGAACACACGGAATACACGGAAGATGGCCGGAAGAGGCCGCATCGCAGGGCCGCGGTAGGCCGTCGTAGGATTGCCGGTGCCGGGCCTGGCCTTCATCTCCATCGTTTTCGGGCGCCCCAACCCGGACATGGCCAACTACTGCAGCAGTGCTTGCCACCTCAACTCTTCCCCGCCTCGGTTGATGCCCCCGTCAGCTCGGGGCTGTGCAGCTCGGGCACGGGCTCCTCCGCGTCCGCCGGGCGGACGTCAATCACGTAGGCCACGATGAGCGGCCAGGTTGCGCCGAAGGCAAGGCCCCACACGAACTCCTCCAGGGGGACGCCGCCCACCACCACTCCCCAGAGACGGCCATGGTTCCATTGGTGGGAGAGGTGCGGCCACAGGCGCATCGCCGTGAGGGTGAGCAGCGCATATAACAAGGCAAAGCCAAAGGCGGTCGGCAAGACCATGCGACGGAGGTCGGTGTGCAAGCTCAGGAGCACGACTGCGGTCGTCACGATGACGAGCAGCGTTGCGTCCATGGGCCTCATGCCGAAGCCCGACAGGCAGAAGTAGAGCAGCAGCCCGCCCAGCAGAAGAGGCAGGTATCTGCCAATCATGGAGAGGAGGTGCAGCCGCAGCACCAGTGGCCGGCCCAACGCGTGTGTCGCCAGCACCCACACGGTCACTCCGTTGGCAAGGCCGAAGAGGATGTCTTCCGGGCCGGTATGCCACCGCAGGACCTGTGCAGGATCCCAGTAGTCCGGGACGTAGAGGAAAGCAAACGTGCCCACAGGAATCGTCAATGCCGATGAAAGCAGCATGAGGGGCCGCTGGTCGCGCGGGCAGAACAGCGCTGCGAAGGCGCCCGAAAGAAGCAGCAGGAGGCACCAACCGAGGTAGGGATAGAAGGCGAGCAGCTCCATCGGGTCTCATCCGGCTCCCCGGCCCCGGCCTCGAGCCGGGGTCGTGACGGGGGGAAGGGAGTGTACCGACTCCATCTCACCTTTCAACCCTTGCTGTGGCCACTCGACTTCCGGACTGCGCGGTGAACAGGGGACGGCAGGGGCAATGGCAGGGCAACGACGGGGGACGACGGTGAACAGTGAACAGGGAAAGGCGGAAACGGCAGACGGCAGGGACGGCAGGGACGGCGGAACACAGGACACAGCATGATGGCAACGGCAAACGGAACGCCGGGCACAGCAGACAGCGGAAGACAGAAGACAGAAGAACGGCGGCCAGCGGAGACGGCAGGGCGGCGGAAGATGGTCACGTGTGGGATGCGAGGACTCGCGCCACCCGCTCCCTCTCTGACACCGGTTCCCCCGTCTCCGGGTCGATCGCTCGGATGGCCCCGTCAACCGCCGTAGTCTTCACCGTGCCCGCTGCGTGGGCATTGCCGGTGAGGTGGGGGGCGTCGAGGAGGCCGATCTTGACCGCCTTGTCGATGACGGCCGGTGATGTCAGCGGATCGCCTTCGCCATCGCCGAGCGATAGGAGGGCGTCTAGCAGGACGTTTGCCTCCTCGACCAGCTCCGCCCTGCGCTCCTGCACCGCTGGGTCGGCGGTCATGTCCGGCACACTGTCGAGCCAGTCGTGGATGACGCCCTGGACGATCTTGCAGCTCTCGATGATGTCCTCCACGGTCGCTGCATGATCGCCCTCGCAGAACGCTACCACGTGATAGATGCCGGGACGCAACTGAAGCTGGAGGGTTGTGGAGGCTGCGAGCTGCCCTTTGGCCATGTCCTGATCGGGCAGGAGCGACATGAGCCCGGCGCGGGTTTCACGGATCGAGGTGAAGGAGTCGTCGTGGAGCGATTCGATAAGCTCGATCTTGGCCAGCATTTTCGCTAGATCCATCGCCGGCGACACCATGCCCGGACTACCGAACATGTACTGAGCGACGTAGTGGCTTACGCCCATCGCCTTCGCGTTGTGAGCGCCGAGGTAGGCCATGACGACGGCGACCGTGTCGGGAGCCTCGCGCATGCTCCAGTGGTGGGCCTCGTTCGATTCGACCGGGATGCCGCGCTCCGCGTACCAGCGCATCGTCGCTTGAGTCTCGGCCATCGAGTCAACCAGCAGGCGGTTCGATCGCCCATCGAGCGCGCTGTACCAGCAGAGGGGTACGGCGGCCCACGCGTTGTGGATCGTCTCGACGTGGACCTCGGCCCACTTGACCAGGTCCCGGGTGCCGCTGTAGCACCGAAGGAGGGGGTAGTTGCCGCAGCGAGTGGCCTCGTAGACGGACCGCAGGTCTGTCGGCTTCCGGAAGGGCGCTCCCCCGGCGCCGCTCAGCTCGGCCCGCATCTCTTGGGGCCGGAAGAACGACTCCTGGGCGTTCTGATCGGGAGCGATGGAGAGCACGCCGAGCACGCCGGCCTCGGCGAGCTGCCGTGAGCCCTCGACCATCGCTTCCATCGTCGGCGG
>CBFDAZ010000687.1:0-3141 GCA_965602825.1 uncultured bacterium | reverse complement strand
CCGCCGCCGGCTCGTCATCTACTCGCCGTTCGGCTCGAACATCTGTCCCCGGACTTGCAGCTCACGCTACGGGCACTCCAGGGACTCGTGAACCGCGAGCGACCGGCCATCTACGTGGAAGACCGCTGGCTCCCCGACCTGGAACGGGAGGGCTTCACCTTCGAGCGTGTTGCAGACCCGCTGGAGCTCCTGCCGCGCTTCGCCGATGCGTACAGCGGAGCGGTCGTCTATGATCCCACGGAGGGCGCGAGCGCGAACATCGCGCTCATGCTGGCCGCTGTGGAGGGACTGTTGCCGGCCACCGAGGCGGTCGCCCGCGAGCTGGGCCTGAAGGTCAAGACGGACTTGCGGGGCCGCTTCCGTGACGATGTCGAAGCCTATGCCTGGGCGCGCAAGAACCTCCTGCCCCGCTGCAATCGACACGTTGTGTGCCACATCCGGCAGGCCGAGCCGCTGGGGCATGCGGGGGCCACGGTGTCCGCCAGCCTGGCCGACTATCTCGTTGCTCACCGTGTCTTCTGCTTCCATCTCGTCCGGGAGTTCGGTCCCGAGGAGCGACTCGAGGCCGAGCGGATCCTGGCCTGCTATCCGGCTCACACATCGGTGATCGGCTACTTCGGGCCCGAACCCAGCGCGGCGCCGAACCTGGCCAACGAATGGGAGATCGTCGAGATCACCTCCGCGCTGGCCAAGGGCTTCGTCTTCCTGGTCAACGGGAATCTGACTGTCCACTCAGGCCTCGCAACCCCGGAGCTGACGCAGACTGCGCGACCGCTGCCCGAGTTGCGCGACGACAAGGTCTACGTCAGCTACTACCTGTCCGATGGCGACAGCCCCAGCACCTGGTACCGCGTCTGGAATCACTGGGATGATGACGTGCGGGGTGCGCTGCCCCTCGGCTGGTCGCTGGGCCCGGCCACGCTCGATGTCTGTCCCCTGCCGCTCCGCGCCTTCTACGAGCAGGCGACCGAGCGCGACTGCTTCGTGAACTCCTGCTCGGGGGCGGGCTACATCTACCCAGACCGCTACGGAGTTCAGGTGAAGAGCAAGGCCGACCTGTTGCTGGGCTTTGTGGAGCGCAGTGCGGAGGCGATGCGGCGGTGTGACTTCCATGTGCTCAACACACACCACCACCCTTCGATCCGCGACGAGACGCTGGACCGAATGGCGGACGCCGTGCCCGATCTCGGGGGGCTGATCGCGGGCTACGGCAAGTGCGCGGACAGCTACGCCGATGCCCACCGCCTGTCCCCCGGTGGCGTCCCGATCTTCCGGTGCCTGACGACCGGGATGGGCCTCAACATGCCCCACGACGAGTTGGTCGAGACAATGCACCGCGAGCTGCTGGAGGCCGTGCCGGACGAGCGGCCGGCCTTCATCCAGGCCTTCGCCATCTACTGGTTCGCGGGACCCACCGATGTGCAGACCGTGGCGAACCGTCTCGGGCCGGAGTTCGAGTTGGTGCGTCCCGATGAGCTTGCTGCGTTGTACCAACAATGGCGTGCAGGGGCCCGCTGACGGCTACCCCGGAACCGAAGGCAGGTGTGACTGCTGTCTCATACACGAGCATTGGCGAACCTGACCGTGCCTCTCACTACACTCCTGGCGACCGCGTTCATCCCGCACGCACAAGAGGCTGATACCATGCCGACCGACCCAGCGCTCCAGCCGCCCCCGGTCATCATTCCCCCCGGGCCCGAATACGGAGATGAAGTCCGCATCTTCCAGGGGATCCCCGGCCTCGAACGCGCGCCGGGCGGCCGTCTCTGGGCCACATGGTACGGCGGTGGGCCGACCGAAGGCCCGTGGAACTACGTGATGCTGGCCACCAGCGGCGACGACGGGGAGACGTGGTCCGGTCTGAAGCTGGTGATCGACCCGCCCGGCGAAGTCCGGGCCTTCGATCCGTGCCTGTGGCTCGACCCGCTCGGGCGCCTCTGGCTCTTCTGGGCTCAGGCCTACCAGGGCTGGGATGGCCGCGCCGGCGTCTGGGCGATCGTGGCCGACAAACCGGATGCCCCTGACCCAGCCTGGTCGGAGCCTCGCCGGCTCTGCAACGGCGTCATGATGAACAAGCCGGTCGTGCTCGCCACTGGCGAATGGCTGCTTCCGGCCGCAGTCTGGGCCATCCCGCCAAACGCCGGCGAAGCCCGGTACAACCACGATCTGGGCCCCGAGAGCGGTTCGAACGTCGTCTGCTCGACCGACGAGGGCCGGACTTGGGAGCTGCGCGGCGGATCGGACGTACCGGAACGTGCGTGCGACGAGCATCATGTCCTCGAGCGCCGCGACGGCAGCCTGTGGATGCTCGTGCGCACGCGCTACGGCATCGGGGAAAGCGTGTCTGAAGACGCTGGCAGAACGTGGAGCGAAGGCCGCGCCTCCTCCATCTCCCACGTCCCGGCAGCGCGCTTCTTCATTCGCAGACTGGCCTCGGGCAAGCTGCTCCTGGTGAAGCACAACCCGCCGGATGGCAAGACGCGTTCGCACCTCACCGCATACCTCTCCGACGACGACGGCGGGACGTGGTCCGGGGGCCTATTGCTCGACGAGCGCAGGGGCGTCTCCTACCCGGACGGTCTGCAGGCACCCGACGGAACGGTGTACCTGATCTACGACTTCTCGCGCACCGGCCACAAGCAGATCCTGATGGCGACCTTCACCGAGGAGGATGTCGCGACGGGCCAGGTTGCCTCAGCGGAGGGCCGGCTGCGACTACTCGTCAACCAGGCGACGGGGAAGAGGGCGGATGAGTAGCGGGTCTGTTCGCGCGGCCGAGGGGCTGCTTGCGGATCTACACGCCGCCGAAGACCGGCAGAATGGAGCCGTTGATAGCCTCGGCCCGTTCGCTGGCGAGATAGGCCAGCACGTCGGCGATCTGGTCGGGGCTCACCCACTTCGAGGGATCGGCCTTGGGTCGAGCAGTGCGGGTGACCGGTGTGTCGATGATGCTGGGCATGATCGCCGTCACCGACACGCCCGTGCCCTTCAGTTCCTGCGCCAGGCACTTGGTCAGACTCACGATGCCGGCCTTCGACACCGCGTAGGCGGCTGACTTCGCGGGCAGATCGACCGCGACCTTGGATGAGACACTGACGATCCGGCCGTAGCCTTTCGGCAGCATGTGCCGCAGCGCATGCT
>CBFDAZ010000686.1:0-3144 GCA_965602825.1 uncultured bacterium | reverse complement strand
GGGTAGGAGCGGTTTCAACCGCGATGCCGTTCGGTGTTCGTGGCCGAGGTTGGCGGGTCGAGAGACCCCCCGGCACGGACGACTCGCCGGATCTTCGGGAGGGAGCAAAATGGCCGAACACTTGGCGATCCTCGGCGGTTCGCCCACAGTGACAATCGATGCCAGCGAGCATTACGAGCGTCCGGTGGACGAAGAGAGGGCTGCCGTCTGCCAGCTTATTGACGAGGGGTTCCTGAGCGGCTCCGGCACGGGCCTGCCCTTGCAGTTCGAGGAGGAGTTCAAGGAGTTCACCGGCTGCAAGTACGTGCTGACCACCAGCCACGGCCACACCGCGCTGGCGAGCTGCTACTTCGCCGCCGGGTTGGGCGCCGGGGATGAGTTCATCCACCCCACGGTCGGCTACATTGGCAGCTACGTCGGCGCCCTGCACATGGGCGCGACGCCTGTGTTCTGTGAACTCGACCCGAAGACGCTGCTGGCGGACCCGGCGGACATCGAGAAGCGCATCACTCCCAATACGCGCGTCATCAATCCCATCCACATGTGTGGGCGCGTTTGTGACATGGATGCCCTACTCGACATCTGCGAGCGCCACAACCTGGTGCTGGTGGAGGACGCGGCTCACGCGGCCGGCAGTGAGTGGGGAGGCGTGAAGATCGGCAACGTCGGACACATCGCTGGCTTCAGTTGCCAGGGCATCAGCCCCCGGGGGAAGCCGGTGGCGGCCGGCGAGGGCGGCATTGTCGCCACGAACGACCGCGAGCTCTACGAGCGTGCCCTGATCTACTGCCACCTCCACCGCACCGGAGCCCTCGGTGAGTTGACCAACCCCGTGTACCAGCAGCTCGAGTCCCAGTTGCTCGGCTGGAAATGGCGCGCCCATCCGCTGGCACTGGCCATCGCCAGGATCTCGTTCAGGACTCTCCCGGAGCGGATTGAGAAGCTCATCGCCAGCCGGGAGGAGCTGTTCGACAAGATCAGAGGCCTCCCCGGCATCGAGCCCGCCCACAACTACCCCAAGGCCAAGGGGGCGGAGCTCTACGGCGGGCTGAGGTTCATCTACGACGCCGAGGCCCTCGGCGGCCTTGCCAGGGCGCGCTTTTGCGAGGCTCTGAATGCGGAGGGTGTGCCCATGAGAGCCGCCGGCCTCTCACACATGGAGCACCTGCGCGCGATCTACACCAGGGATCTGCCGGGCCTCTGGGGCGAGGGGCATCCGGGTCCCGCGAACATCCCGCTGCCGAGATACAAGGCGGGGGATTTCCCGGTCTCCGAAGGTCTGAGAGGTAGAGTGCTTACACTCAGCGGCTGGATCGAGCCGTCACCCGGCCTCATCGACCAGGTGGCCGAGGGAATCCGAAAGGTCGTCGAGGGCCACGCGAAGCTGCTGTAAGGCAGTCATCTACGCCTCGCTGCGGCGCCCTGAAACGATGGAGATGCCCGCACGGCAGACGGCCTGTGCGGCCGTACGGGGGTGCTGAGGGGTAGGAGCGGTTTCAACCGCGATGCCGTTCGTCGTCCGTGGCCACGGTGGCGGGCCCGGAGGCCCGCTGGCACGGGGGGATCTCGGATCTTCGAAGCAGTCGCCCATGCCGCGAGGCGGCGCCCTGAGAGGCCGAAGATGCGACGGCGTCGGGTTGGGAAACCCGACCCACGAACGGCAGATCTCCGAGACAGGGCTTTGCGCAACAGCGAGGCGGTCCAACAGGTGACCCAGATGACTCCACCACAGCTACTCGTCGGCGCCGCCAAGGTCGATATCACTCCGCCCCTGCATGTGCCCCACCTCGGGTTCGAGCCCCGACAGGGCATCTTCGAGGGCGTTCACGACCGACTCTACGCCCGCGCGGCCGTGTTCGCGAACGAGGACACAGCAGTCGCCGTCCTCAGTGCCGATGCGCTCGGTCTCTCGACGGACCTGTTCGGGCCCGGCCGAGACTTCATCGCCGAGGTCCGCGAAGGCGCTGCCGACGCCACTGACCTCGACCCCGACGGGATCGTGGTGGCAGCGACACATGCGCACTCGACACCGGAGACGTACGGTATCACGCGGATCTGGGAACGAGAAGACTGCGCCGCATGGATCGAGACGTTGGCGGTTCAGCTTGTGACCGCGATCCGGCTGGCCTGGCGCGACCGCGGCCCGGCAACGCTGCATCACAGCGTGGGCCACGTGACGGGCATGAGCAAGAACCGGCGAGAGCGACTGGGCGGACCAGGCGGGACGCACCCGGTGGACGAGTCGCTCACGGTGCTGTTGGCCGAGCGCGACTCCGCGCCGCCGGTGGTACTGGCGAACTTCGCCTGCCATCCGGTGACCGTGCAGGTTCAGCCGCTTGTTTCGGCCGACTTCCCGGGCGTCGCGACCGCCATGGCCGAGGATGCGCTGGGCGAGGGAGCCTGCTGCCTGTTCCTCCAGGGGGCTGCCGGCGATATCAACCCAATCCGCGGACATACGCGGGACTGGGGCGATGTCGAGACGTACGGGCTGGTGCTGGGCGGCGGCATTGTGGAGGGCGTCGGAGTGGCCCGCCTCGCCGAACCATGCGAAGCGCCCGCGATCGCGGCCATGCGGGAAGTCGTGTCGGTGCCCGCACGCGAGGCCCCGAGCCTGGAGCAAGCCGGCGCAACGCTGGCCGATGCCGAGACAGCTTTCGCCGAGGTTCCGCCAGAGAGCCCGGACCACCAGAAGCGGTTTGCGGCTGTCCGCGCGGCACGGGAAGCCTACCGGCTCTCGCAGTTCGGCATGGATCCGATCGAGGCGGAGGTCCAGGCGCTCCGGCTGGGTGACGTCGCCGTGGCCGCCTTCCCCGGGGAGCTGTTCTGCGCCCTGGGGCTGCGGTTGAGGGACCGGTCACCGGCTCCGGCCACGATCATCGCCGAGTGCGCTAACGGCTGCCTGGGATACCTGGCGCCGGAGGAGGCGTGGGAGCAGGGCGGCTACGAGGTGGGCATGGGGGCGTGGTGCCGTGTCGCGGCGGGTGGTCCTGAGCAGATGATCGAAGCCGCAGGCAAGCTGATCGGCGAACTCTTCTGATTCGCGGGCAAATGGCGTCGGAGCTGGAGCACCGACCTACGCGACGATAGATGCTCGAGGAGGGTCCCAGCCTATGAGACTGGCGCCCGTGCCCACGCTCTGCAGTT
>CBFDAZ010000685.1:0-3152 GCA_965602825.1 uncultured bacterium | reverse complement strand
TGGACGGTGCAGCAGCTCACCGACGAAGGCGTGTACCATGCGACCTTCGGCGACGTGGGCAGCGATGGTGACATCGACATCCTCGCGGTACGGAACTACGACTCGCCGCCGATTGAGGTCTGGGAGAGTCGGCTCCACGATGGAGGCGTCCTGTCGCTGGACGAATGGACGTACGTCCAGGTCGATGACAAGCGGGGCAAGTGGGGAGACTGGGACACGCCCAACTGGTCGAAGTACTTCGGCCTTGCGATGGGCGACGTGACGAGCGATGGGCTCGGCGACATCGTTTCGGGCCGCTACTTCTACCGCAACCCGGGCGGCGACATGGCGGGTGCCTGGGAGCGGATTGACCTCGGCCTCAACTGCGACGCTAACCTGATCGTGGATGTGGACGGCGACGAGTTCGGGGACGTGATTGCCTCTGCCGGCAAGAGGGTCTACTGGCTTGAGGCCGACGACCGGGCAGGCAGTTCGTGGCGCGCGACCGCTATCGACTCAGACTTCCCCAAGGGCGGCCACGGCAATCCGCAAGGCTACAAGGCCGCCGACATCATCCCCGGCGGCAGGCCGGAAGTCCTGCTCAACGGCAACTCCGTGTTCTGCTACCAGATCCCCGATGCTCCCGACGCCGGCGACTGGCCGCGAACGGCAATCGTGAAGGACTCGAACGGGGAGGAGATCGCGATAGCCGATGTCGATGGTGACAGCTTGCCGGATGTGGCTGTCGGTCACCATCCGCCGGGCTGGAAGAAGGGCGACCCGCGCTACATCAAGTGGTGCCGGAACCCGGGCGACGGCTCGGCCGGATGGCAGGATCATCCGATCGGTACCATCGATGGCCACTTCCCCGACCGGATTGCCATCGCCGACCTCAACGGCGATGGGCGGCCCGATATCGTCGCGACGGAGGAGGAACAGCCCGTCCGCCCCGACTGGAAGACATACTGGTTCGAGGCGCCCGACGACCCGACCCAGGCCAACTGGACGCGCCACACGTTGGTCAGTCAGTACACCACCAACTCGATGGACACCGCGGACATGGATCGTGATGGTGACACCGACATCGTCCTCGCCGAGCACCGCGGCACGATGAAGCTCGCGGTCTGGGAGAACGATGGCGCGGGCCGCTTCACCGAGCACCTCATCGACACGGGCAAGGAGAGCCACCTGGGCGCTCGAGTGGCGGACCTGGACGGTGACGGCGATCTCGAGATCGCAAGCATCGCCTGGGATGCTTACCAGGACCTGCACCTCTGGCGCAACGATAGTGCGCCGGCCCGGCTCCGTCCGGGTCACGTGCACTCCGAGCCAGCGTCCCCGAAGCAGGTCGTTGACCGTGGGGAGCTACTGCTGCACTGGAGATTTGATGCGGGCGAGGGGACGAGCGTCAGGGACGAAACACCGTATGCCAACGAGGGCACGCTCCACGACGCACAGTGGGGGGAGGGCCGGCTCGGGCAGGCCGCACGCTTCGATCGGCAGGCCAGCTACGTGTCCCGGGCGCATAGCGACCTTGCCGGCGCCTTCCCGAGCAAGCGCGGTGCGCCGGCCAGGAGCTTCACAATCGCTGCGTGGATCAGACTCGAGAGCCTGGGGCACCGTAACCCGATCGCCGGCAAGCAGGGCCACGGCCAGCGCGGCCTCATGTTCATGACCGAGCAGGATGATCGCTTGACGCTCGAGCTGTGGAGAGACGCGGAGACGAGCACCGTCACCAAGTCGGCCGAGCCACTCAAGGCCGGGCGATGGTATCACGTCGCAGCCACGTACCAGTTCATCCGGGACGGAGCGTCGGAGATCCGCCTCTACATCGATGGCGAGCTCATCGGGAGCTCGGATCGCGCCTGCGGCCCGCCCAACGAGAACACGAACGACTTCGAAGTGGGCCGCTACTACTGGTCGGACGGGTACAGCCGGTACTGCCACGGCTCCATCGACGAAGTGCGCGTGTACAAGCGCGCCCTCTCCCAGGACGAGATCCGGAAGCTCGTTGACGCGGCTCCTCAGTGACCCTCTTGTGGGCGGCGGCCAACGGCGCTTTCCTTGCTCCCGTCCACCAGGTAGCGCCTGCACCATCCGAGGTCTCCCTCCCTCATCCCTCGAACTCTCCCCTCCGCCGTGCGTGGCGCAGGCATCCATGCCTGCGGCCGTTCGGTAGGTCGGGTCTCCAGGCCCGACGCCGTTGGCCTCCGACCCACTTGCCCACACGGGAGGTTCCCTGCCATGATCGCAGCTCACGAATGCGGCCTCTGCATGTTGGGACTCGTCGGGCTTGCTGCGGCCGTGCTGTGTGCCGCGGGCGCGGACGCCGCGCCCCACCGCAAGCTGACCGCGGTGCCCTTTACCGATGTCAGGTTCACCGACCGCTTCTGGTCCCAGCGCATCGAGACCAACCGGGCGGTCACTGTGCCCCATTGCCTGAGAATGTGCGACGAGACGCAGCGAATCCACAACTTCGAAGTGGCCGGCGGCCTCGCCGAGGGCAAGTTCGAGGGCATCTACTTCAACGATTCCGACGTGTACAAGGTCATTGAGGGCGCGGCGCATTCGCTCGCGCTTCATCCCGCCCCGGAACTGGACGCACAGCTCGACGACATCATCGCCAAGATCGCCGCTGCCCAGGAAGACGACGGGTACCTGAACACGTACTTCACTCTCGTCGAGCCGGACAAGAAGTGGGCGGACCTGCCCTCCAAGCACGAACTCTACTGTGCCGGTCACCTGTTTGAGGCTGCGGTAGCGCACTATAGAGCGACCGGCAAGCGGAGCCTGCTTGATGTCGCCGTCCGCTTCGCGGACAACATCGACAGCGTGTTCGGCGAGGGCAAGCTGGTCGGCGTCCCGGGGCACGAAGAGATCGAGTTGGCGCTCGTCAAGCTCTACGAGGTCACTGGCGAGCAGCGCCACTTCGACCTCGCGCGGTTCTTCATCGACCAGCGCGGCCAGAGCGACCGGGACTACTGCCAGGATGACATCCCCGTTCGCGGGCAGAGCGAGATCGCCGGTCACGCCGTCCGCGCGATGTACCTGTACTGCGGCGTGGCGGACCTGGCCGCCTACACCGGCGACGCGGCGCTCTTCAGCGCGATGGACCGGATCTGGAGCGACGTCACGCGGCGGAAGATGTATGTCACGGGCGGTGTGGGCCCTTC
>CBFDAZ010000684.1:0-3156 GCA_965602825.1 uncultured bacterium | reverse complement strand
GGCGAGACGTCCGAAGTTACGGTCGCCCTCTCGCGTCAGCCGGGCATCCACACCGTGACGGCCCACATCGCCGCTTGCGACCAGTACACGATCCTGGATGGCACGGCGAGGGAACTGGTCTGCGTACCGGAGCTCTTGCCTGGGGACAGCCGCGGGGCACTGGGAGTCGTCTACTTGCCAGCCTGGGACGGAGGCGACCGAGAGAACGTTCCCCTCTCGTGGCGTCTCGACGGCCCGGCAGGGCCGGTCCACGTCGTTGAGTTGGATCCATCCGGCACGCCGAAGACGGTCGCAAGGGCGTTGGCCTCGACGAGAGAGACGAGTACCACCGTGCGCTGGGTGGCCGCCGGGATGACAGAGGTCGGGCAGACTCGCGCGTTTGCCCTCATGCCCGGTGAGCCGCCTGGGTCAGCCGAGGCGCCAGTCCTCCGCTACGAGCAGATGGGTGACGCCTTCCGCATCGGCGGACCACACTACAGCGCAGAGCTCAATGCCGCAACCGACGGAATCGTCTCGCTGAAGCCGGCAGGCAGCGACACGGGGCTGCTCAAGGCTCCCTGGCGGCTCCACTGCGCCGGGCACGAGGGCACAAAGCCGGCTGAGGTGGCTCAATCAGACGGCTGGCTGGCGATCACAGTGCCGTTCGAGTCGGCCGAGGTTGAGGGCGAGAGCCGCTACATCTTCTCCGCCGATAGCCCAGCCATCGAGGTATCCCGCCGCTTCCATCCCAAGGGCCAACTCAACGTCGAGGGCGCGAGCGATCGGTGCGGACTGGAGCAGCGCGGCGGCACGTACGCCTGCCAGCCGGGCGTGGGCGGCCCCGTCAGACGGGGAGTTCTGGAGGATACGAAGGACTACCGCGACATCTACTTCGGGTACCTTGGCGGCCGGCCAACCGAGGCCAATGCGAGCAAGTCGGGCTGGCTGGACTTCTCGTGGGAGGAAGAGTGGAACGCCGGGCTGGGCGTGGCCATCGCCGAGCGCTGGCGGGACGCGAAGTTCAACTCATACGACGTGACCCGTCTCTATGATGCCAGCGATTGGCTGGAGATCACGCACGTGTGGGGGATCGGCACGGTGCTGGAACGGGAGCAGCTCTGCCGCCATTTCCTCGTGCCCCACGCCGCGCTCGACGTGACCGACGAGAACGCCGTGCCACCCGCGCAGGGCGTGTGGGAGACAGTGCACCGGCCGGTCCGAGCCGTTGCGCTGCTCCCCAAGTGACTCGTCCGCCTCCCGAGAGGCTCCTCCCAGGATCTGCCCTCCTCCGCGGCACCACCGTCCCTACACCGCGACCCTCTCAACGCCCCACTGCAGCGCTCCGGGCGAGCTTCCACGAATGAGCTGAGGCTTGATGCCCGTCTGGTCGCGATACTCCCGCGCGATCTCGGGCAACACCTTCGCTCCCGCCGCTGTCGTCAGGTAGACGACCGTTCCGCCCGAGCCCCCGCCCGAGACCTTCGCGCCGAGAATCCCTTGCTCCGGCCCGCGCTCGCGAGCGAGACGAACCAGGAGATCGCATTCCCGGCAGCCGAGCCCGATGCGTCCGTAGCTCCAGTGCGAGCCGTACATCAGCTTCCCTGCGCGCTCTCCCGCTTTGCCGTCGCCCTCGCGTGCCCCAGCCATCATCTCCCGGAAGGCCTTCACGCGGGCGTTCTCGTAGATGGGATGCTCCGCGCCGGCCCGGACGGAGTAGAGCATGTCCGGGATCGGGCTGGTCATCGGGTCGTCGGTATTCCCGTACTGGGCGAGGAATGCCTCGCCCGTCATCTTGGGCGGCAGCAGGTCTCGACAATCTCTGCGGTAGCGTTCGGGCGTGACGTTGCACAGATACCCGCCGACGAACTCACTGCCCAGACGACTCTCGATGATCTTCCGGCCCATGAACGCCCCGCACCGGGCGCGCGTGTATCGATAGCCGCCGACAGCGTGCTTCACGCGGGAGTTGATGCCGCTGACCCGCCATCCGGGCGGCAGCTTCTCCGCGCTCAGTACGTCGTGTGGCCGGCAGATGATCGGCAGAAGGCTCCCCTGTTCCCCGAGCGCGATCGTCACCTGGTCCATGATGCCGCACGGCGCGCCCACCACGCGGTTCTCGACGACCTGGCACAGTCGAGCCAGCTCCAGGGGCGCCAGCTCAATCCCGTAAGCCCGGCAGATGGCGTGCATCCCGGCCACCTCAAGGGCCGCCGATGAGCTGACGCCGCCGCCGAGCGGCACCTTGCTGTGCAGCAGGATGTTCGCGCCCTGCTTGAATGCTGGCGCCGCCTTCTCCCTCTGCAGCACGTAGTAGGCGCCCAGCACGTACGCCGCCCAGGCCTCTTGCGGACGGGCGGACATCAAGGCATTGACCCTGGCATAGGAGCGCAGACGGTCGCCTGCTCTGAGATCGCTCAGTCGGAACTCCGCTTGAGGGTCCAGATCTTCCTTCTCAGCCCCGTAGCTCCAGATCCGCAGTCGATCGTCTCGGCGGAGTTGCAGCCCGATAAACGCGGCGTCGGCGATGGTCCCTTCGAGCACCATCGACCCCGAGTAGTCCGCTACGCCCCCCATCACGTCGATTCTGCCGGGCGCCCGGGTAACAAAAGTGCGGCCCCCCGCATCGAAGAACGGCCGGGCTTCGTTACGAAGGAGATCAGCGAACTTGGGGAAGTCCTGTCCTCGCATCAAGCAGCATCCTCGGTCGATTGGCTTTCAGACATCGCCCCGCTTGCGGCTGTCGCGCCGCATGCAGTGGACAACGACTAGAATGACTGCCAAGGGCACGACGAACAACATGCCAGACAGCAGAGCAATCAATACGAGTTCCTGCAGAGCGAGGGGATTCCCGAACATGACAGCTCTTCACCTCCTCGGCGCACTACGTGGCCCGCCGCCTAGTAGCGACCCTCTTCGGCGACCACCTCGACGACCGCCCGCATGTTCTCGAGTTTCGCGTCACCGGGCACCTCGTCGGAGGTGCTGATGATGTAGCCGCCGCCCTCCGCCGCATCTCGCAGGCAGCGGCGCGCCTCCTGTTTCGCTGCAACGATACCGCCATGAGCGAGGACCACCGGGTTGTAGTTACCTATGAGGCAGACCTGGTCCCCGAATGACTGCTTCACCTCGGCCAGATCGCAGTCGCCGAGGACGTCGAGATGCTGGATGCCGTCCGGC
>CBFDAZ010000683.1:0-3171 GCA_965602825.1 uncultured bacterium | reverse complement strand
GTGGAAGCCCTGGCCGACGCACTGATGCGTTCGCAGGACGACGACGACGCCGTTGAGGCCCTGATCGTCGATCTGGGGGACCCGCAGGGAGATCGTAGCGCTCTCGCCGGAATGCGGCTTGAGCAAAGGGGCCGGTCCGACCATGCTCTGGTGGACCGACTCACGGAGGCCCTGCGGACGAGCACCAGACCGGCTCAGCGGGCGAGCCTGGCGACCGTCATCGGGCTTTCGGCCGCAGGCACCAGCCCCGGCCAGGAGCGATTTGCCGCGAACGTCCGCCGGCTGACCCGTGGCGTAGCACAACCCACAGAGGCCTACACGAAGCCGGTTCCGACCCTCTCCCAAGTGCTCGAAACGGACCCTGATCCGGTTGTGCGAGAGGCCGCCGCAGAGAGCCTGGGCATGATCGGCGCCGCGGAGGGCGCGGCGGCATTGGGCAGAGCGCTGAGCGATCCCGACGAGCACGTACGGCGACGCGCAGCCGCAGCACTCATTGTGGTTCCATCCGAGAACGTGAAGGACGACTTGGTTGATGCCGCCCTCCATGACCCGTCGGCCGCCGTTCGGCGCTTCTCAGTCGAGGCGATGGCCGGCCTTGACCCCGACGAGGCGGCCGACTCGGTGGCCCTCTGCCTCCGCGACTACGACCCGGAGGTCCGGCGCTACGCGGCGGAGGTACTGGGCAGGATCGGCACCCAACGACATACTGAGGCCCTCCTCTGGCTGTTCGACGACGTCGATGAAGACGTGCGGTGGAAGGCCGTGGAGGCAGTCGCGGGCTTCGTGGACCCGAATGCCAAGAAGCCACTCATCAACGCCCTGTGGGATCCCTCGGCTCGCGTTGCGCTCGCGGCCGAGAAAGGCGTACATGCTCTGGGGATCGGCAAGCGCATCCTCACTAAGGCCGAACTCGGGCACCGCCCCCCGAGGAAGTAGCTGAGCCGCCATCGAGGCCCGTGTCGGGTGAACTGGTCCGAGCGAAGGCCGAGGAGCATGCTGCCACCCCGGGGCCGCGGGCCCCGGACCTCCGTATCCCGGTCAGTAGGCTATTGTGAGCCTGAGACCCCGTGTATGACACCCCTCATACCTCTACCCCTGTACCGGCACCAGCCACGTTCCGACTGACGTCCGGCCCGGAGCAGGTGGGTCCGTCGGCGATGACGAAATGGTAGCTCCGCAGGCCTTCCTACCGACGACCACGGCCGTTAAGGCGAAAGGGGATTCCCATGCCGATCAAGAGTGTCATGCACCGACTCGCCTTCGTCGATCTAGAGACAGGAGAGGTGACCTACGAGGACCCGGGGGACGAGCTCTACGAGCAGTTCCTGGGCGGGTACGGGCTCGGGGCATACGTCCTCTACAGTAAGCAGCCCGCCGGTGTGGATCCTCTTGCGCCCGAAGCGATGCTCGGGTTCCTCACGGGCCCGCTCACCGGTACCGACGCGATCACCGGCAACCGCTTCGTTGTGGTCGGCAAGTCGCCCAAGACGGGCACCTGGGGAGACGCCAACTGCGGCGGCTACTTCGGCCCAGCTCTGAAGATGGCCGGTGTGGATGGGGTCTTCTTCAAGGGAGCGGCGGAGGAGCCGATCTATGCCCTGGTGGAGAATGGGGAGGTCTCCCTCCGCCCCGCCACTGAGTACTGGGGCCTCGATTCGGTCGATACGGAGAGCAAGTTCCAGGCGGAGCTCGGGAAGGAGTGTCGCGTTGCGTGCATCGCCCCCGCCGGCGAACGCGTGAGCGCACTTGCCGCGATCATCAACGACGGCGGCCGGGCTGCAGGGCGCTCAGGCCTCGGCATGGTCATGGGCTCCAAGAAACTCAAGGCGGTCGTGGCGCGGCCGACCGAGGATGTCGAGGTCGCCGATGCGGAGGCTCTGAAAGCCACCCGCCAACGCGTCATGAAGGGGTACTACAAGGAGGGCAACCCTTCCTACGAGCTCTTCAGCAACTACGGAACGTGCGGGATCACGGCCGGGGCGGTGGAGACCGGTGACGCGCCGGTGAAGAACTGGATGGGTACCGTCCACGACTTCCCGACCGCTGAAAAGATCAGCGACGATGCCGTCATCGCCATCCAGGAGAAGAAGTACGGTTGTTGGCGGTGCCCGCTGGCGTGCGGCGGTCACGTCAAGGTTGAGGAGGGCCCTCACGCAGTCGAGGGGCACAAACCGGAGTACGAAACCCTGGCGGTCTTCGGGGCGATGTGCCTGAATGACAACCTGGCATCCATCGCCAAGGTCAACGACATCTGCAACCGCATGGGCATGGACACAATATCGGCCGGGTGCACGGTAGCCTTCGCCATCGAGTGCTACGAGCGCGGCATCATCACCAAGGAGGATACCGGCGGCCTCGAGCTTACCTGGGGCAACCATGAAGCCCTTGTCACGGTCACCGAACAGATGGGGGATGGCACAGGGTTTGGGGGCATTGTCCTGGGCGATGGGATCAAGAAGGCGGTAGAGAGGATCGGGCCTGAGGCCGAGGTCGCGGCGATGCACTGTGGCGGAGAGGAGCTCCCGATGCACGATCCACGGTGCAGCCCGGGTTTGGGAGCCAGCTATGTGATCGATGCGACCCCGGGTCGTCATACGCAGTATGGGTCGTGGTTCGATGAGGCCGATTTCCTGCCGCCGGACCTGGGCCAACCGACGTTCGAAGACAAGTACGTCTACTCGGGCAAGGGCGCGAATGCGAAGTACATCAGCAACTGGGGCCACGTGGTGAATGCGGCCGGGCTGTGCATGTTCGGCTGCACGGTCACACCAGCGCCGGCAGTACCCGAGTTCCTGACCCACGCGATGGGCAACGAGCACACTCTGGCGAGCCTCCAGGAAGTCGGCTCGCGAATCGCCGCCCTGCGCACGGCCTTCAACATCCGCGAGGGCGCGCGGAACGTGGAGTTCAAGCTCCCTGACCGGGTACTGGGGATCCCTCCGCTGGACAAAGGCGACACAGCCGGCAAGACGGTGGACAACCAGACGGAGATCCGCGACTACCTGGTGGCCATGGGCTGGGACCCGGAGACCGGCGTCCCCGAGAGGGAGACCCTCGAGAAGCTCGGCCTCGACTTCGCAGTTGCCGACCTTCACGACTAGACAGCGGTGCCCGCGTGCACCGCAACAGAAGTGGGAACTGCGGGAGCCTGCACAGGCTCCCGCATGTTTC
>CBFDAZ010000682.1:0-3174 GCA_965602825.1 uncultured bacterium | reverse complement strand
CGTTCGTCGTGAATAGACCGGGCTAGGCTTCCCCAAGCCTCCGCCGCGCGGCCCTCAGCTCGATTGGCTTGCGGATGTCGGTTGCGAGGCCGGGTGCATCGACGATGACAGCGGCGCCCCGGATCCCGAGGGCTTTCTGAGCGGCGGACTCGATCTCAGCCAGCGCCAGGCCCCCGGCTCGGTATGACAGGAGGATCAGTGGGTTTATCGCCAACGCCAGCTTCCACGGCTCGTTGCGCAGCTCCATGGCCTGGACCAGGATCTGGTCGTTGCTCAGGAAAGTGGGGACATCGATGAAGAGCGCATTGCCTCCGGTCAACTCGCCCTCGGTCAGACGGAAGTACGTCTGCCGGAGGTCAGGGAAGGCGGCCTCGCAGGAGGCGCGCGGCACAAGGGGATAACCCATCTGAGCCTCGCGATCCGCCGCCGCGGCGACGAATGCGTCGATCTCGTCGCCGGAGAGGAACGGCACATCCCCCGGCAGGACCACGGCGGAGCCGCAGCCATTCAGCGTGGACAGTCCCTGCTGGATGCTGTCCGCCGGTAGGGGGAGGGCTTCGAGGTGCTCGTCAGCGCCGAAGGGAGCGCCGGGGGCGTCCTGGCCGCTGATGACAACGACCTTCTCGATGCTGGCCGAGGCACGACAGGCACGCACGACACGGCTGACCAGCGGCTCGCCGCCTGCTTCCTGCAGCGAGGAGGCCTGGCCACTGGGAGCCTCGGGCGTCCCGAAGCCCGTGTCCGGCGTGGCCAGGATTATGGCATCGGCTCGGCTGTCGCTCAATTCGGTGTTCCCTTCTCCGCAGGCGGCTGTGTAAGCTCGGTTATGGTCGGTTCCCACTCGATGGCCTTCAGGGCCGCCTGGTAGTCCTCTGCTGTGATGGAGCCCGCATCCTTCCCTAAGGCTGCAACAATCGCCGCCTCGAAGATGTTCGTCCCCGGCGAGCGCCCGCCCAGCGACGGCGTCGTCGTTACCAGTCGCCTCACACCACGTTCACCGAAGAGCTCCACGTCCTTCTTCGTCGTCGTGTTCGTGACGATCGTCTTCCCCGCCAGATCATCGGGCATATAGCGCCGGATGAAATGAGCGTCCCCGCAGATGGCATCCGCCCAGGCGTAGTACTTGCCGAACTTCGGCACGATCTCGCGCTGCTTCTCGCCGGTCGGGTAGAGCCAGTCGATCGGGAGCTGAACGATCAGCGGAAGGGCGATACGGGCCACGATTCGTAGCGTGCCTATCGAGCGGATGGGGATCGGGATGCCGAGTCCGAACATCAGATCGCCGAAGATCACCGGCCCGCCTTGCTCCGCGACGGCCTCCCCCATCCCGAATCGGTCCACCGCGCACACCACAAGCGTGTTCGCCTTCCGGAAGTCGACGACGCCCTTCTCCTGCAGCCACGCAATCGTGGCGCGCTCGAGGCTGTTCTTCAACCCGCTCCCGTCGAGCACCGGGGTCTTCTTCACTCGATGCAGGAAGCGCTTCGGCTCCCGCCAGGTGTACTTCCGGCCCGCGCTCCAGAGCCAGATGTCAAAGCCCCCAAAGCCGAAGGCGTCCACCTTCCCGTCATTCTCCTCCAGTACCTGTACGTAGCGGTCGAGGTCGCCATCGGTGCCGAGACGCCGGATATGCACCTGCTCGCCCAACAGCTCGGCCGTCGCCTCGAAGTCGCGCTCCGAGTCTCCCAGGCTGACGCCAAGGACCTCTTTCACCTTCGCACTCCCTGCCCGCCGGGCTCTGCCGCGTTGGTCGGCGCAGGTTATCCCCCCTCGGGGCTCACACCTCTTCTCCATGGGGTCGGCGCACCTGCCGGCAGAGGGGCAGGCGGCGCGTGCCTGGAAGATGGCTCGCTAGACGCCGGCAACAAGCCACACCAGGGAGAAGCCCCATGAACGTCATCCTCCTCGTTGTTGACACGCTGCGCGCCGACCATCTTGGCTGCTACGGCAACCCGTGGATACGAACGCCCAACCTCGACAGGCTGGCCTCCGACTCGGTGGTCCTCGAACGGGCGTATCCCGAGGGCTGCCCGACCTTGCAGGCCCGCCGCGCGATCTGGACGGGCCGGCGCACCTTCCCCTTCACCGACAACCGCAACGTCCCCGGCGATCGCCTGAACGTGCAGCTTGGCTGGCAGCCGTTGCATGATTCGGACTGGTGCGTTCAGGAGATCCTGCGGGACGAGGGTTACCGGACGGGCCTGGTGACCGACTGCCCGCAGTTCTTCAAGCCGGGGATGAACTTCCACCGGGGTTTCGACACGTGGGACTTCATCCGCTGCCAGGCCGAGGCAAACTACCACTCGGCCTATGCCCTGGAGGGGGCGCGTGAGGCGTGCTCATCGTTCGATGAGCGCAGGAGACAGGCGGGAGGCCGACAGCACCGCGCCCAGGCGCTGCAGCGGTTCTACGAGGAGGAGTACTGCGCGCCGCTCGTCTTCCGGCACGCGATCCGTTGGCTCGAGGAGAACCACGGCCTCGAGAGGTTCTTCCTGGTGGTGGATTCCTTCGACCCACACGAGCCCTGGGACCCGCCGGCCTACTACCGGACGCTGTACTCGCGCGATGACTTGCTCTCTGGCCCCTACTCGTTCGAGAGCGGCAACATGCTCGGCAAGACGGAGCAGGACGTGCTGGCGGCTCGGGCGGGCTACGCGGGTGAGGTGACGATGTACGACCGGTGGCTCGGCCACTTCATGGACACGGCCGAGAGGATGGGCTTGCTCGAGGACACGCTGATCGTCTTCGTCTCCGACCACGGCACCAGTCTCGGCGAGCACAGCAAGCTGCACAAGGGCCCGCCCGGCCTGTACGAGGGGACCATGCACATCCCGATGATGGTCCGCCATCCCAAGGGCGTCGGCGCCGGGCAGCGGATCGAGGCCCTGGTCTACAACATGGACCTGACCCCAACCATCCTGGCAGCCTGCGGGCAGCCCGTGCCGGACGAGATGCAGGGCCTCGACCTCTGGCCGCTCATCCAAGGTGAGGTATCAAGCATTCGCAACTGCGTGACGAGCGGCTACAACCACTGGATCTGGTTCCGCGATGAGAGCTGGACCTTCTCCGGCGACCTCGCCCGCACGGATGAGCGCCTGTTCGGCATCGAGGACGATCCGGCCGAAGAGCAGAACCTCGCGCCCGACAGGCCGGACGTCGTTGAGCAGATCAGAG
>CBFDAZ010000681.1:0-3192 GCA_965602825.1 uncultured bacterium | reverse complement strand
CCGCAACGTGCCTGACGGCCGGCGTGGCGTCAGCGGGATGGGCCAGCGCGTTGACAATCGGCTGTGGCGGAACCTCACACTCACACCATTCGTGATGGTGTGCGGGCTCCGGCGCGTCCGTGTGGCAGTCATGGTGGCCCGCCGCGGCTCGGACTGGACACAGGGATGAGGATTCGTGCGAATCCGCAGGACACAGACAATGCGTATGTCCCACAACCAGCGCTAATGCCAGAACGTACAACAGCGATCTCAGGGCGTATCACCTCGCGGGTCCGCTGTTTCTCTCAACCGCCAACGGCGCTCTTGAGTTCCAGGGCCGGTGACTTGTGGTGCGCCACTTCTGGGAGCACCGGGTGCCCTCAGCGCACCACCCGGTCCGGAACCCGTCTGCCCAGTCGTCTCGTACGGCCCGCCAGTCCATTCTTCTCTGCCTGTCTGCCATGCCATACCACGTGTGTGTTCGCCGCAGGCAAATCACCGGACGGCTCTACATTGGTTGAGCGCGGGGGGTCGCTCAACGAGTTGCCCGGCACCAGGCCGGCTGTGGGAAGGCGGCAAAGGGGCGTCGCCGGAAGCGAACGAGGAAACGGCCGGACCGGTAGGCGAGCTTGCCGCCGCTGTCCCTCCGGCGGCACTTCGCCGAGCAGGGAGCCGCCCCAGCCACTCAGAGGCCCTCTCGACTACGTCCCTCCGAAAGCCTCGGCCAGGCCCATCGGCTCTTCGCGGAACAGGCGCTCGTCCATCTGCTTCAGGTCAGGGGCGATCTCGGGCCGGAAGTCCATCTGATCCAGGACGTCGGCTTGCAGGTCGATGCCGGGGGCGATCTCGGTGAGGGCGAGCTTCCCCCCGCGCAACTCGAATACCGCGCGCTCCGTGACGTACAACACCGGTTGTCCCCTCTCCGAGGCGTACTCGCCCGAGAACGTGATGTGCTCGACCGCCTCGATGAACTTCCGGTGCCGGCCCTCCGACACGATCGTGAGAGCGCCGCCATCCACCTCGACGGCCAGGCCGCCCGCGGTGAAGCAGCCACAGAAGACAACCTGGCGAGCGGATTGCGTGATGTTGATGAAGCCCCCGCAGCCGGCGATCTTCGGGCCGAACTTGCTGACATTGACGTTGCCCTGCGCATCGGTCTGCGCCATGCCGAGGAAGGCCAGGTCCAACCCTCCGCCGTCGTAGAAGTCGAACTGGGCCGGCTGGTCCACGATGCACTCGGGGTTCGCCGAGGCCCCGAAGGACAAGCCCCCCGCCGGGATGCCGCCGATCGGCCCGGCCTCGACCGTCTGGGTCAACTGCCCCACGACGCCTTCCTCGTTGGCAACTACCGCGACGCCCTCCGGCATGCCGATTCCCAGGTTGATGATGGCGTCGGGGGTCAGCTCAAAGGCCGCCCGCCGGGCGATGATCTTGCGCTCGTCCATCGGCAGCGGCAGGATGCTCGCCAGCGGCACCTTGACGTTACCGCAGTAAGCAGGATTGTACTCCTCGGCGAAGGTCTGGGGGTGCCGTTCGGGTGCGGCGACGATGATCGCATCTACCAGGATTCCCGGTATCATGACCTGCTGTGGAGGCAAGCTGTCCGCGGCCGCCAGACGCTCAACCTGCGCCAACACGATGCCTCCGCTGTTGTGCGCTGCCTGGGCGATGGCCAGCATCTCACCGAAGAGCGCCTCGTGCTCCATGGTAATGTTCCCGCGCTCGTCGGCCGTTGTCCCACGGACCAGGCCGACGTCGATGGGGAGTGCGTGGTAGAAGAGCCACTCGCGACCCCGCAGCTCGATGATCTCGACGAGATCCTCGGTCGCCTTCGCGTTCAGCTTCCCCCCATCGCGACGCGGGTCAACGTAGGTGTTGAGCCCGATGTGGGTGATCACCCCGGGCTTGCCGGCAGCAATCGCGCGGAACAGGTGCGAGATGACGCCCTGGGGCCAGTTGTAGGCCTCCACCTGGTTCTCGATGGCCAGCTTCCCCAGGCCCGGGCACAGCCCCCAGTGGCCGCCGATCACCCGCCTGACGAGCCCCTCGTGGGCGAGGTGGTTGACGCCGCGCTGCTGGCCATCTCCCTGTCCGGCCGCGTAGACGACGGTCAGGTCGCGAGGCTGTTGGTGGGCCAGGAAGCGCTCCTCAATGGCGGCCGTGAGAGCCTCGGGGTGACCGGCTCCCACAAAGCCCCCACAGCCGACCGCGGCGCCGTCCGGGATGCGGGCAGCCGCTTCCTCGGCGGACATGACCTTTCCAGCCATGGCGACCTCCTCAGACGCGGTGGGCCTGGATCGTCACATGTACAGCCCGCCGTTGACCGCAAGAACGTGACCCGTGATATATGCAGCATGGTCTGAAGCCAGGAACAGCGCAGCGTCGGCGACGTCCTCGGGACGGCCCTGGCGCCCCATGGGGATCAGCGAGACCGTGTGTTCGATGGCCTCTTCGGGCATGGCGCGGGTCATCTCCGTGTCGATGAAACCCGGAGCGATAGCGTTGACCGTGACCCCGCGCCGCGCAACCTCGCGGGCCAGGGACTTGGTGAAGCCGATCAGGCCGGCCTTGCTGGCCGCGTAGTTCGTCTGACCGATGTTCCCCATCTGCCCGATGACCGAGGCGATCGAGATGACGCGCCCATACTCCCGCTCGCGCATGTGGTTGATAGCGGCGCGCGTGCAGTGAAAGGCACCTGTGAGGTTGACCGCGATGACCGCGTCCCAGTCCGCCTTGTCGAGCTTCTTCAGCGTTCGATCGCGGGCGATCCCGGCGTTGTTGACGAGAATGTCCAGCTTGCCGAAGGCATCGATGACCGTGGCGATCATGGCTTCGGTCGCAGCGATGTCGGTCACGTCTGCCTCGACGCAAACGGAACGGACGCCGAGCGCGCGGAGCTGTTCGGCTGTCTCTTCCGCCTCACCCGCGTTGTCGCGGTCGGGTTCGGCGACGTAGTTGATCGCCACGTCGCACTCCTCCTGGGCGAAGCGCAGCGCGATCGCCTGGCCGAGCCCCCGCGAGGCGCCGGTAACCAGCGCCGATCTCCCTTCCAGGATCGGCTTCCCCATGTGAACGACCTCCTGTGCTGTCCGGGTGACCAGACAGGAATCCGCGATCCCCGATGGCCTCTCAGGGCTGAATGCGCTACACGAGCATCGACCGATCACCGTACAGGCGGCGGGCGGGGGGTAGGAGCGGTTTCAACCGCGATGC
>CBFDAZ010000680.1:0-3198 GCA_965602825.1 uncultured bacterium | reverse complement strand
TGGGACGAGCGCATCACGACCATGCATACGCCCCGGGGGACGCTCACCTCGCGGCACTTGAGCAGCAACCGCGGCCTGCCGGGCCTGCAGATGGAGTTCTATGTCAAGACCCTCGATGACGTTGAGAAGGTGCTCTCCGTTCCCTACGAGCCGCTACAGCCGGATGTCAGGCCCTTCTTCGAGCTGACCGAGAGCATGGGCGACCGCGGCATCGTCCTGTGCACTCTCGTGGACCCCATCACCCCCGTCCACGGCCTCATGGGCTCTGAGTTGCTGGCGATCTGGTCGCGCCAGGAGCGAGGGATCATTGGCAACCTCGTGGCTCTATTCGCTGAGCGCATCGCGGACTTGGTGAAGTACCTTCTGGGTCAGCGAGTTGGCCCGGTCTTCGCCAGTCTTGGCCAGGAGTTCGCCATTCCCCCGTTGATGTCGCCCCAGGACTTCAGGGACTTCTGCACAGTTCCCGAGGCCCCAATCGGGGAGATGATCCACGAGGCCGGCTGCCTGCTCCATGTCCACTGCCACGGCGCGCTCGATGCGGTTCTCGAGGACTTCATCGAGATCGGTGCGAACTGCCTGCACCCCATCGAGGCCCCGCCGATGGGCGACATGACGTTGGCCCAAGCCAAGCAACGAGTGGGGCACCGCATCTGCCTGGAGGGGAACCTCCAGATCGGCGACATCTACGCTGCCCCAACGGAGGAAGTGGTAGAGCAGACCCGGGCGGCGATCCGCGACGCCGGCCCTACTGGACTCATCCTGTGCCCCACGGCCTCTCCCCACACCGAAGTCTTGCCAGACCAGGCTGTCAGGAATTACCTTGCTGTCATCGAGACCGCTCGCGAACACGCGTGAACGGCGACCCATCACCATGCGCGTCCTCGTCATCAGCCATGCAGCCGTGATTCCAGCCAATCAGGCTCCCTATTGCGAGATGGAGCGGCTGCCTGACATCGAGCTGGCGCTGGTCGTGCCCGACCGCTGGCGCGCCTCAATCGGCGGCGCGACGGCGTTCGCCCGGCACGAGAGGCTGGAGTCCCGCGTCATCGAGCGTCCGGTGGGGCTGACCGGACACATCAACCTGCACTTCTACGTCGGTCTGAAGCCGTCGTCACTGCGGTTTGAGCCGGATGTCGTCTATGCCGACGAGGACCCTTACAGCCTGGCAGCCTACCAGGCGTCCGGCCTGGCCCGGCGCCTGGGTGCCGCACTCGTGTTCAAGTCGAACCAGAACCTCCCGAAGCGCTATCCGCCCCCCTTCTCGTGGACCGAGCGCGCCGTCATGCGGCGTGCTGCGGCCGCCATCGCGATCGCTCCCGCCGCGGCCGACGTTCTCCGGGAGAAGGGCTTCGCTCACCCGATCGAGGTCATCGGCCACGGGATCGACCCGGATGTCTTTGTCCCTCGGGACGCAAGCGATCTGCGAGAGAAGCTCGGCCTGACCGGCTTCGTGATCGGGTACATGGGCCGCTTCTCCCCGGAGAAGGGCCCCCTGGACCTGGTTCGTGCCTGCCTGGCGATGTCGGCAGAAGGCGTGGCGGACTTCACTCTCCTGTTGGTAGGCGATGGCCCTGAGCGGCGGGAGCTTGAGGCCGCGGCGAGCGCACTGTCGGCGGGAACAGTCGTCTTCACGGGCTCCGTACCGCACACTCAGGCGGCGGACTACCTCAACTGCACGGACGTGGTGGCTCTGCCATCCCGGACGACTCCGCGCATCCGAGAGCAGTTCGGTCGCTCCGTCATCGAGGCCCTGGCCTGCGGTGTACCTGTTGTCGGATCAGACTGCGGCAATGTCCCGGTGCTCATCAATGAGACGGGTGGCGGCCGGATCTTCCCCGAGGGCGACACCGAGGCGCTGGCAGGGGAGCTCAGAGAACTAATCTCAGACCCCGAAGGGGCGCACGCGCTGGCTGAGACGGGGCGACAGACGGTGCTGGAGCGTTACACGTACAGCAGGATTGCCGCCAGGACCGGCGAGGTGCTGAGGGCAGCCGCCAAGAGCCGTGCGCGCCCGACCTGAGGTGCCGGTACGGCAGGCCTGCCCTACCCGGTGGCGAAATCACCGGCAAACACCAGAGGAGGGCTTCACCGGTGCGCTGCTTCTGCCGATCCACAGGGCTCCTCGCCGCGGTGGCCTTGGCGATCGCGGGAATCACCCCCGCATACGCGGGTGGCTTCACGATCCCCACCTACGCCTTCGATGCCGGCAACGCTGCCGTCGACACGGGCTCGATGGGCTACGGCATCCCCGAGCCAGTCATCTGCAACGGTGGTCAGGCGCCCAACACGGCCGAGTACAGCATCGACTTCCCGATCGCCACGGAGTACACGATCTCGCTGCGCTTCTGCGCGGCCCAGGCGCGACCGGTGAGCATCTTCGTCGACGACGAACTCGTCGGCGAGGGCTGCAAGAGCGCTACGGGAGGCTGGCAGTCGAAGTCCGCCAAGTGGGAGGCAGCGTGCGCCGTGAAGATCGACCGGGGCACGCGCCGCGTCAAGCTGCAGCAGGCCCCCTCAGCGCCCTGCTTCCCGCACATGGTGGCTCTGAGGTTCGAGTGTGCGGAGGAGCTGCCCCGGGATGCGCAGCCCCATTGGGCGGCCGGAGCCTATGCCACGACATCAGCGAACAGCTTCGTGCTTCCGTCCTACGCCTTCAGTCGCAGTAACGCCAAGTTCCAGCAGGGCTACCTCTGCAACGGCGGGCAAGTGCCCAACATCGTGCAGTACGACATCGACTTCCCGGTGGACGGAACCTACTCGCTCGTCGCGAGCTTCGCGGCCGCCGAATCACGCCCGGTTCAGCTCTATGTCGATGACGATCCAGCCGGCGAGATCTGCAAAGGCACGACCGGAAGCTGGCATCCCAGTTCCGCGCGCTGGGAGAAGCAACTGGACCTGAAGGTCACTCACGGCAAGCACACGCTCACGCTGATCGCGGCGAAGCCCTGCCTGCCGCACATCGTGGCTCTGCGCTTCGACTCCTCGGAGAGCTTCCCGCAGGGCTACGTCTTCAAGCCTCCCCCACCTCCTCGGGAAGGGCTGCCGGCTGCAGACCGCGTCATCGAGGAACTCGCGGTCCTCAGCGCCCCGGACGATATGAAGTTCGCCGTGTTCAGCACCGACGAGGGCCGAGCGTACGTCCATCTTGCATACCGCCGCGGCGGAAGGCTGACCCACTCCGTGCTGCCCCTTTCTCCG
>CBFDAZ010000679.1:0-3208 GCA_965602825.1 uncultured bacterium | reverse complement strand
GAGACCGTCTTTGCCAACATGCTGACAGCTCATCCCGAGATCACCGGGCTGTTTTGTGCGAATGACATGATGGCGTTCGGCGCCCTGCGAGCCATCGAGAGCGCCGGAGAGAAGGGCGAGATTCTCGTCGCCGCTTACGACAACCTGGAGGACGCGCAGGCGAAGATCAAGGCCGGGGATCTCCTGTGCACCATCGAGCAGCACCCCGATCTCATGGGCGCCTGGGGCGTTCGCTGCGCGGTGGCGCTCCTGGAGGGGCATGAGATCCCGCCGGAGATCGCAGTGCCGACGGATTTGGTTACGAAGGAAGACCTGGCGGAGTAGGGCTCTGGGTGGTGGGGGCCACGGAATGCCGCGGGAGTCGCGCATGGCCCGGTGGGGCGCCCGGGAACGACGTAGATGGCAAGAGAAGAGGACACTCCGGTTTTCGGCGCCGTTCGTTGGTCGTGGCGAACGGGGGCACGAACGACCGCCGAATCTCCGAGGCAACAAGCGATAAAGGGCGGGGTCGATATGAGCCCCGCCCTTCTGCAGTCTTGAGCAACTGGGGGCGCGATCCATCGCGCCCCTGTGGGCAGCAGATGCCGGGAGGTCCTGAGGGCATACGCGCCAACTTAGGGACTTCGCGTGACGGATTCGGGCCGGATACTTCGCCTGCAGACGACAGCAGGCTTGTATTCGGCCCCTCCTCACGGCTTACGTTAGCGCGTATGGGTCCTGAAGGTCACCGTGGGCTCTAGGGCCCGGTCACCGTGACCGCGCCAAGGCCCGCCAGGTCCAGCACCACCGAGTGCTTGTCATCGGTGCCCACGATCTTGCCATCCTGCTCGGCGAAAAGCTGGATTCGGATCTCGAACTCGTTGCGCTCCCACTGGCGCAGATCGTGGAACACGAGATCGGCGGTCCGGTCTACGGTCAGGCTCCAGCCTTCCTCCTCCGATCCGATGAAGATCTTGTCGCCCTTGACGGTGCCGAGTTGCCACTTGGCCGGGTCGAGCACCGAGGGCAACATAATCCGCTGCATCGCCGCGGCCTCCTGCTGTCGGACGCTCAACACCGTCCCCCCGAAGCGATCGGCGGGCAGGAGGAGTGAGATCTGCAGGCCGTTGACGGTCATCGGCTGACTGAACCCCAGCTCGTAAGTCGCCCGGATCCCGTCCTCACGGGGGTCGATCTCTTCGAGGAACGTCAGCGCCCCGCCCGTTGTGTTGGGGATCGCGAGCTGCCCCGTGAACTTCCTGGTCCCGTCGTCTTCCTGCTGAGCCTGAGCTTTGGCGTCGTCCTGGGAAGCGTACTCCCATTCCGGCCCGTGGACGTTTACCTCGAGAGCGGCCATTTTGCCCTGGGCGTCGCTGATGGCGATGACACCGGTATCCTCGATGGTAACGGTTCTGCCGGCCTGGCCCCAGGCAGTGGCCGCGAGGAGCACGACACACAAGGTAACAAGCCACAGACTTCTGTGGGTCGGGAAGCGCCTGGTACTCACTCGATCATCCCCCTTCACCTGCGGATCATGATGCGCTGGGATCGCGTGCAGCGGCCAGCACGTCGGCCTTCGTCGCTTGGCGCATGCGGTCCGGTCAGTAATGACTAATGCTCGCCGTGGGGATTGGTTCCAGCATGAAGGCAGTCCCTCCTTCGCGGAGAGAAGGAAAGGTTGGCGTCGGTTGGTCATCGAAGCCCCCGTCAACCGTGCAAGCTGGAGGTGGCCCCGATGAATGTGCTGCTCGTCGTTGCCGACACAGTCCGGGCGGGCTACTGCGGGTGCTACGGCGACCCGTGGGTGCAGACGCCCAACATCGACGCCCTGGCGGATCGAGGGGCGCTCTTCGAGCGCTTCTACACGGCCAGTTTCCCGACCGGGCCGATGCGGCAGGACTTGCATTCGGGCCTGTTCACGTTCCCGTACATGCCGTGGGCGAACAAGTGGTCAGAGGGCGAGGTGCGGCTGGGCCCCACACTCCGGGACGCGGGCTACCACACGGCGATGATCGGCGACACGCCCTCCAATGGATGGCACAAGCCGGACTTCGAGGAGTTCACGCTCATCGAGGGGCAGGGCCACGATCTGGACCCGGAGGGCCCGGAGATGTCGCTCCCCGCCGACCTGCGAAAGCTCCGAGGGCCGATGCCGCGCATCCAAAAGCTGTTGCGGAACGCCGCGATCCGGCGCGGCGAGGAGGACTGCTACGCGGCCCAGACGATGCGAGATGCCCATAACTGGCTTGCCTCGCGATGGCGACAGGAGAGCCCGTTCTTTCTGATGGTGGATACCTTCGATCCGCACGAGCCCTGGGACCCGCCGCGGGCGTGTATCGACCGCTACGATGCGGACTACGAAGGCGACGAGCTCTTTGAGCCGGCCTACGAGCCGGCCAACTACGCCAGCGAAGACGAGATCCGCCACATGCGCTGCATGTACGCAGCGGAGTTGACGATGGTGGACCGCTGGCTCGGTCATCTGCTGGACGTCGTGGACCGGATGAGCCTCTGGGACGACACGGCTGTGATCTTCACCAGCGACCATGGATTCTACCACGGGGAACACGGGCTGATCGGCAAAGTGCAGCTCACCAGAGACAACGTAATCTGCCACCGGTGGGCGCTGCATGAGACGATCTCGCGGGCGCCGCTCATTATCTGCGCCCCGGGGCTGGGGGCCGGCCAGCGCATTGCGGCCTATACCCAGCCCCCTGACATCATGCCGACGATCCTCGACCTCGTCCGAGTGCCGGTGCCCGAAGCGTGCCAGGGGCTCTCCCTCGTGCCGATCATGACGGGAGCAACCAGCGATACGCGCGACATCGCCGTCACCAGCCACACATACGTGCAGGACGACGAGGTGCGCTGCCCGACAAGCATCCGCACGCAGGAGTACCTCTACATCTACGGTGGCGATGAGTGGGAGAGCGGGCTCTACGACCTGTCAGCAGACCCGAAGGAGGAACAGAACATCATCACCGCGCGGATGGACGTGGCAGCAGGGATGCACGCGCGCTACCTTGCTTTCCTCCGAGAGATCGACTGCCCGCCCGAGCGGATCGCGGGGCGGCAGGAGTTCATGCCCGAAGCGCGGCGTGAGCTACCACCACAGAGGGTCATCTAGCCCGGAGCACGCGGAGCGTTGGCATCCGGGTCAGGGCCCGACGATGCTCATGTCGCCCGGCAGCGAGACGGCGAACTTGATCGAGTAGTGGTCGTCGGCGGT
>CBFDAZ010000678.1:0-3213 GCA_965602825.1 uncultured bacterium | reverse complement strand
TTGTCCGGGAAGACCGTCAGGAACAGCGTCTCGGGACCGTCGCAGACCGACCGCAGGATATTCCATACGCCACGCCCCGATGCCCCCAAACAGAAGCTCTTCTGGAAGCCCATCCCGCCTTGCTGGGGTGGCAGGCAGAGCATCTTGTAGTCACGCTGGCGGATCAGCGTCGTTGCCCAGGTCTTGGCCTCTTCCCAGTCGGTCACGCCCGCTTCCTTCAGCTCCTCGCCGATCGGGTCGTCCACCCGCCCGTCCATCTGCGTGCGGAACGATAGCGGCGCGGTGCCGCGCTTCTCGATGACGCCCGCAAACGCGATCTGCTGCGGCAGCGAGTAGTTCACCGTCACGTTCACACCGATTCCGCGACTCGTCAGCTCACCGGCGACATCGATGCCCGCTTTGGTGCCCGGCACCTTGAAGACCGTGTTCGGGGTGCCGCCCATCTCGGTGCACAGACCCTCGTAGATCTCCAGCGCCCCCTCGACCATCACACCCGCATCGAACGCTTCCTTGGGCGAGAGCTGCAGGCTCACCAGGCCCAGCTTCCGATCGCACATCTCCCACACGGGCCGCAAGAGACGCGCGTTCTGCACGACGACCTTGATCGTCATCAGCGCAGCGATCTCTTCGGGACCCGCATTCGGGTTGTCCGCGCGCACCTTGTCGCGAATCGGAATCCAGTACCCGGGGTCCTCCTTGGCCGCGATACCCACGAGGACCGGGTTAGTGGTGACCAGAATGGCGCCTTTCTGCATCGCATCGCGCAAGCCGGAGGCGTAGTCGTTGCCCCACCGCGTGTTGTGGGTGCCGTCGTCCGCACCACGGGCGAGCTTCAGCAGGTTGCTCGCCTTGATCTGCTCGGCCTTCGCCTTCGCCGCCGCCGCTCGTTCCGACTCTCCCAGCTCCTCGAGCAACGCATAGTTCCGATCGACCTCGGTCGCCAGGGCCTCGTCGGACAGTGCCGTATCCGGGTGACGCTGCTTCGACTTGAGGCGCCAATCGGCCAGGTAGGACTGCATGTCCACCGCGTTCTCGGCGATGAGGTCCGCTGCCTCGGCCTTCATCCCGTCGTCGCCGGCCGAATGGATGGCCTTCTGCTCCCTGCGCACCGCCTCGAGCTCCTCGACATAGCTTTCCGGCGCAACCGCGAACATCAGGTCCTGAAGCGTCTGGACGGTCCTTTCGTTCATGACGTGTCTCCCATCAGCGCGTTGGTCGAGCCACCGGCCTGTCGGGCGGCGGCAGTCTCGCTATCGTGATTGCTGCCCCTATTCCCGACCATCTCGATATGACCTGCCTTGATCCACCGACCCCGCTACTTGGGTCGGAGGATCACCTTGACCGCCTCCCGCGACTCGACGAGATGATAGGCCTTGAGCCAGTCCTGGATGGTGAACTCGTGCGTCACCAATGCCTCCGGCTGCAGCTTCCCGCTCCGAGTCAGCTCCAGCACGGCCTCCCACGTCCGCCAGGTGTGGCTGAAAGAGCCCTGGTAGCGGACGGCCTTTGCCACGATCGGGTCGAGCGAGAAGCCAACCGGCTCCTTCCCCCAGCCGATCTTGGTGACCTGGCCGTTGCGCGCCACCATCTCGAGGCTGTGGCGGATGGTGTTTGAGTTGCCGGCGGCATCCACGACCAGCGGCACGCCCTCGCCGCGAGTGAGCTCATCGACCGCCGCCACCGGGTCCTCGGTCTCGGCGTCGATCGCTACGTCCGCCCCCAGCTCCTTCGCCAGTGCGAGGCGGCGCTCATCGACTGACGTGCCTGTGATGATGATCGGCGAGGCCCCCACTGCTCGGGCGACCTGGAGACAGAACAGCCCGATCGCGCCGGGGCCCAGGATGACCAGCGGCTCGCCGGGGCGGGGATCGCTCTGCACGAGCAGGGCATTGTACGCCACACAGGCCGGCTCGGTCAGAGCCGCCGCCTTCCACGAGACCTCAGCCGGCTTCCGGTGCAGAATGCGTTCGGGAACGCGCACGTACTTGGCGAAGGCGCCGTCCGTCCCGTAGCCGAAGCCCAGTCTCTCCGGGCACAGGTTGTAGTTCCCCGTTCGGCATTGACGACAGCGCCCGCAGATGTAGGCGGCCGTCTCGCAGACGACCTCGTCACCCTCCTGCCAGTCCTCAACCTGACCGCCGCGTCGGACGATTGCGCCGGCGAACTCGTGCCCCTGGATGACCGGTGTGTTGACGGGGAAGGTGATCGAGTGACGCCAGAACTCGATATCGCTGCCGCATACGCCCGCGGCCTTGACCTCGAGCAGAACGTCCGTCTCCCCGATCTCCGGGACGGGCACCTCTCGCAACTCCACCTGCCCGTCCTCGACGCCGTACTTCACAACGGCCAGCATGGTGGCATCCATCGGCTCGATTCACCCTCCAAAGGCATGCGGCGCTCCGGCCGCGTGTCTCCCGAGGTTCGTGGACGGGCGCTGTGCACCTGCGCCGAAGCAGCCCCTTGACACTTGCTCTCTGCGGTGTTACGATCTGAGTGAAAAGTGCTACTGGCTGGTAGCTGCAGCGCGAGGGACCACCATGCCCACATGCGACAGGCGCGGCTTCACACTGATCGAGCTGTTGGTCGTCATCGCCATCATCGCCATTCTCGCCGCCATCCTCTTCCCCGTGTTCGCCAGGGCCCGGGAGAAAGCCCGGCAGGCCTCCTGCATGAGCAACCTGAAACAGATGGGCCTGTCGTTCTTCATGTACATCTCGGACTACGACGAGATGTTCCCCGTCAACCCAGAGTGGAAGACCAGACTGCAGCCGTACATCCGGACCACCGAGATCAACCGCTGTCCCAGCCGCAAACACCTGCCGTGGTACTACGGCCAGGGCTACAACATCGGCTGCTTCGGCGCCTTCGGGCCCTATGTGGCCGGCGTCCCCGGCCGATCCGAAGCCGAGATCCAGAACCCCAGCAACAAGATCGTGATCGCCGAGTGGGACCGCTGCAATTCCGGGCCGCCTGTTGGACCCTACGGGCTGTTCATGGGCGGAGCCACGAGTTGGTGGGCGGTCTGCCGCGTGCACAACGGCGGCTCGAACCTGCTCTTCTGCGACGGGCACGTCAAGTGGATGAGACCCGACGACTACCACAGCAACACGCTGAAGATCGACGCCTCCGGCAACCCGATCCCGGCTTCACCAACGCCGGTGGCCGAGGCCACCTGGCGGCACTTCTGGGATGTCGCGTATGAAGAATAACGGC
>CBFDAZ010000677.1:0-3215 GCA_965602825.1 uncultured bacterium | reverse complement strand
ACGAACGTCGCGGGGATGTCATCGCCGGTTGCATATTCACCAGATCGCCGGAGTAGGATTGCCCACGGAGAAGCGAAAAGGACGATGACGCGAAGGTCGCTTGGCTCGCTGACAGGCCTCACCACACTCGGCTTGGTGGCCCTGCACACGTCTGCCGAGGCCGCGCCTATCGGTGCCGCTTCGCCTTGCACCTGACCCATGGCGCCTCGTCCAGAACGTTGGCTCTGAGAGGAACCGCTATGCCGGACGATTGGGCCACGCAGTTCACCAAAGAAGCGCTGGCTAAGATTGACGCTTTCATCGCGGGACACCCCGGATACACACGGCAGGGCGTTGAGCAGCCCCGGCAGGGCGCTACCAATCGCGTTGTGTTCGCGCGTCGTGGCGATGGGGTGGTCGTCCTCAAGGTGTTCTGTGAAGCAGAGCGCAAGGAGCGTGAGTGCTTTGGGCTCCGTCACTGGCGGGACACGGGGCTTGTTCCCGAGCTGATGTGGGACGCCGACCCGCGAATGATCGTGATGTCCCGCGTTCCGGGCGTGCATCTTGGCGCGGCGCGCGAGGTGGACGGAGAGGTCATGTGGCGCGAGGCTTGGCGCGGAATGGGTACGGCGGTTGGCTCACTGACCCGCGTGCCACTGATGCCTGCAGACCGAGCCGCCTTCGAGTCTCGCTTCTACGAGGGGCTGGGCGCCTTCGAAGCATACCTCGGACGGATCCTCGAACTTGGCCGGAGCGTCCATGCCCGCGACCCCGACTTCCGCGGTGGGTTCTGGCGGAAGAGCCTCGACTTCATCGATGCTCAATTGGATGCCATCCTCTCCCAGCCTCGTGTTCTGTATCACCAAGACATCGGGAACTCCCATGTTGAGCATGGGTGCTTCATGAGTTTCTACGACCTGGAAATGTGCCGAGTCGGGTGCGCAGCAATGCAGTTGGGCTCGTCACTGGCCATGCTCGGGGAAGGCCCGGGGGCGTGGGCGCCCTTCTGCGAAGGCTGGGAAGCCGCGACCAATGCCCCCCTCGGCGCCGACGACCGGAAGGCCGCTGCAGCGGCCAACCATCTGCTGGCATGGCGGAGGATCAGCCGCTGGCTCAGCTACGATGGTACCCCCGGATCAGGATACCGCTGGGCCGGTCCAGCCAATCCCGGGGAACTCCGGCACTCCATGCAAGCCGTGGAGGACATGATCGGGGTAGAGCGACGATAGGCCCGACGGAACTGACCAAGAGGGCATCAGCACGCTGGCCGATAGGGTCCGGGTCTTGGGAACGCCGTCCTGGAGTCTTGACGCCACCGCAGTTCATTCCATGTGTGCCGGCCGAATGGGCATGGGGCAGGTTGGCGTAGCATTGGACGTCAAGTGCGCTGTCGCAGTGCCCCGGCTGTGTCAGGTGTGGGCTGGGCCCTACCGGGGTGGCGCCTAGCCCTCGGGCAACGGCCAGAGGCGGACAATGCTCCCACTTGCGGAGATCAGGGATTGGCCGTCCGCGTGGAAAGCCAGGCCTTGTGCATATTGGCCTTCCTGTACATAGTCAACCAGAGCGTCACCGGTTTCGGCGTCCCACAGGCGAATCGTCGAGCCGTAAGAGGTGGCGACCCGGGAACCACCGGCGCTCAAGGCGAGGGCAACGACCTCCTGCCCCGTCGGCCCTTCCAGCACCCCAAGACAGCGGCCGGTCTCGGCGATCTGCCGCGCTCGGCAGACTTCGTCGAGCGAACTCGGGTCGAGGCAGATGACTGTGCTTCTGGTGCCGAGGAGGAGGTGCTTGGGCGAGGCCAGCATCAGTCCGGAAATGTGGGAGGCGGATGGCTCGTCGAGACACCGGCCGTGCTGCTCGCCCGTCTCGAGATCGACCGTGAACACCTCAACCTGCCGAGACCATTCCGGTGAACTGCGCTCCACCATTCGCGCCACGATCGCCGTTCGGTCATCTCGGAAGGCGATCCGCGTGCTCTCGTATATGGGGCCGTCCTCGGGGGCTCGTCCGTCGCGTCTGCCGCCCCGTGTAGCACAACGGTCCGCTCGGCAACCAGCCCCTTCTTCCGGATCCGGAACAGGTGCAACGTCTGATCGCCCGCGGCCGCCTCCTCGGTCGAGCCGTCCGTCTCCCCCGAGGGCGTATCGTCGAGCCATTCTCCGGGCCCTGTCGCGACCGCAACGCGATCCCCAGAAGGGGAGACGGCGATTGATCGGATCGCGTTCGGCAGTTGGGCGCAATCGAGGACCTTCATGTTGTAGCCACCTCTCCGTCGGCCGACCAGGGAGGCACTGGTCCTGGTGTGGCGCGAGACCGGCGATGCCCGGGACCACCGCGCACTTGTGGACTCATTTCCCCGAGGTGAAGCACGACGCCTGCTCGACCGCATGGAGGTGCGTCGCCGAGGTGAAGGTGTTGTCTGGTGCTGCTGAGGGGTAGGAGCAACGGCATCGCGGTTGAAACCGCTCCTACCCCCCACCCGCCGCCTGTACGGCAATCGGCCGATGCTCGTGCAGCCCATTCGTCCCCAGGAAGCCCTCGGGGAACGCCGATTCTCCTTTGGTCGATCGACGGAATGACGAGCGGCGGCCTGCCCAACCGTGTACCGGCGACCGCACGGGGCGCATCGACCGGCTCCAGCGCATAGGTCGCCTCCGCCCCGGAGCAGCCGAGGAATGGGCCTCAGTCAGCCCCGCTGCGCCAGGCCCGGGCGGCGTTGAGCATGCGCTCAAGGAAGCTTGCCTTCCCCTCTGTGTACCTTCGCCCATCCAGGCGGAATTGCTTCGCGAGGCGTTGCTTGAGGCAGCCGTACTCGCGTGCCTGGGCCGGATGGGCGCGGAGGTAGTCCCTGAACGCGCACGCGTCCTCGATCTCAGGATGGCCCGTCTGGTACACGTGCACATGGTGCGTTCTGCGTGATCCTTGCTGCTTCACGAAGTACCGCCGCCCGCTGAACCCCCATTCCCCTCGGGCCTCGTATCCGAGCTGTTCCATCCTCTCGTTCCGCGCGTCTACCGCTTCAATGTCTCTCACCTCCACCAAGATGTCGATGGTGGGCTTGGCGCAGAGACCCGGCACCGCGGTGCTCCCGGCATGATGGATCGCCACGACATTCTCGCCAATCGCCTCCCTCAACCGGGGCGCCTCCAGGGCGAAGGCCTCCGGCCAGCGGGGGTCGTAAGGCACGACCTCGATCACTCTCGGGGCCTGTCCCATGGCGCGCGTCTCACGCTCGT
>CBFDAZ010000676.1:0-3219 GCA_965602825.1 uncultured bacterium | reverse complement strand
CTGCGCCCGGCCGTCGTCCTGCCGCGGAAGCTCGCGGAGGAGCTGTCGGCCGATCAGCTTCGGCTGGTGCTGGCCCACGAAGTAGCGCATGTGAGGCGGCACGATAACCTGGTGTTGTTGGTGCAGCGGCTCGTCGAGGCTCTCGTCTTCTTCCATCCGGCCATCTGGCTGTGCGGCTGGATGCTCCGCCGGGAGGCCGAGGCTGCCTGCGACGACGCCGTGGTCAGTGCCTTCGATAGTGCCGAGCAGTATGCCGACAGCCTCACGCGGGTGGCAGAGATGCGCGCCGGCCTGACGCGGCTACTGCTGAATGCCTTCGCTAGCGGCGAGTCGCACATGGCCCGCCGTGTGCGGCGCATACTTGGTGGGGGTGGAGGTCGAATGACAGCTCGAGGCAAGGTCATCTTGACGCTGTTCCTTCTGGTCGTCGCATCAGCGGGCTTGCCCTCTCCTGCCTCTCGCACGAAGCGGGATCAGGCATCGGGCCTGCCGCGGGGGGCCGCCAGTTCCACGACCCTCCTCCTCAATGGCCAGCCGATCGATTTGGAGGACCCCGTCCTGTACTTCGCGCCGGGGACACTCCAGGCTGACCCGCAGGTTCTCGTGCCAGTGCGCGCCGTCTTCCGGAAGCTGGGCTACCTGGTCGAGTGGCGCGGGGGGGAGGATGAGTACGTCTCCGTGGATGGCTATTGGCGAGTTCAGCCGCTGCCGCCGGGCGGGGGATACCTCCTGGTGAACACCGGAGAGGTGAAGGTCTGCGAGTATCAGACCGTGCTTCCGGTTCGGCCGCAACGCCATGGGGGCCGGCTGTATGCCCCGATGTCCCTCATCCGCATTCTGACCGGCTCGACGGTCGCGTGGGACGAGTCCGCCAGTGCGCTGACCTGCAAGACCCACTGGCAGGATGATCCGCCCCTGCTCGCCATCTCGCAGATCCTCGATGACCTGGCGACATGGGAGCATGGCCGCGTGCGCATTCGCGCGCGTTTCGTCCGGGGATCGGCCTGGCCAAGCCGGGCGACTGCAGGCGATGGTCTGCCGGCTCCGGCGGCGTGGCTGGTCCGCGATGACTCGGGGCAGATGTACTGCACCAGGATCGAGATTATCACCGTCATGTTCGCCGACGTCCCCAGCTACGCGCCCGGGCAGTTGCTCGACATCGAGGGTACGGTCCGCACGGGCAAGGGCAACGTGCCGTACCTGTCCAACGTCCAGCATGCAGCCGTGCCAACTGGGGATTGAGCTTCCCATGGGAACCCGACAGAGACTGCGCACCTGCTTTCGGCCGCTCATCACGGGGCTGTTGGTTCACACGCTCGCCACGGGCGAATCCCAACTCAGACGCCGCGTTCGGCGGATGTTGACCGGCGAACCGGGCCGACTCAGGCCGCGCCTGGCCATCGCTGCCGGCGCGGCTTTGCTCGTCATTGCATGTCTGGGGCTGCCGGCCGCGCGGTCACGAGTGGCCCAAGGGGAGACTGCGTCGGCTGCCAGCCCGACCAGGGAGGGCGAGACAATGGCTGCCAGGTCAGAGACCTTCGAGTACGGGTTCCGCTACGACCCGATGGAGTTCGTGAAGAACGACGAGACGCTGCAAGGGGCGCTGGTCAGGAAGCACGTCTTCGGTAGGCTGAATCCCGGCGACGAGGCGATGCTGCAGGAGAAGATCGATGAGATCCTCGCGGAGCAGAACGAGGACGGCACGCTGAGCGACGATCCCGACCACCGCTACCAGTTCACCTGCGGGGCGCTCAGCGAGCTCGCCGATCTCGGCGTCGATCCCGGCCGCGAAGAGGTAAAGCGCACGGTCGACGTGGTCCTTCGCGAGAAGGACGAAGAGAGCGCCGACCCCATCGGCATCTACACTATCCGCGCGCTCTGCCAGCTTGGCATGAGCGACCGGCCCGAGGTGAAGGCGGGCCTGGAGCACCTCGTCGCCAGGCAGGAGGAGTGGAACGACGCCTACGCCGGCTGCCCCTGGACGCCTATCGAGCACCTTCAGACGCTCTGGATTGGCCGCGACGTGCTGGACGCGACCGACCTTATAGAGAGCGCCCTCACGTGGATCGCCGACGGCATGAATGAGGCGGGCTGCCTGACTTACAAGGATCCGTGGGGCTTCCTGCGCATCGCGGGATTCGTCGACCTGCCCGTGGCAAAGCGGATCGTCGAGCAGCAAGTCCCCATGATCCTCCGCGGGCAGCAAGCCGACGGTAGCTGGGGGGACCGAAGCCTCCCCGTCCTGCGGGCCCTGGTCACGCACGGGCTCATGGATGAGGATGAGCTGTCCCAGTTGCCCCCGCTGCCGGCCGATTGGCGCGTCGTCCGCGAGATACCGGCGCCCGACGGAGAGCTCTATACGCTGACCTTCGATGGGGAGAACCTCTGGACTCGGGACTGCGAGACGGACGAGGCCATCCGTCTCTCATCGGCGGACGGTAGGGTGCTCCGGCGCCTGAAGCTTCCGGAGGGCAAGAACCAGGGCCTCGGCTGGTGGGACGGAGGCCTTGGTGTCACCCAGTCGGACCCGAAGCGCCTCCTGAAGCTCGACCCGGCGACGGGGGAGATGACAGGCGAGGTCCCGCTGGAGATGATGGACTGGATTAACGGCCTCGCCCAGGTCAACGGCGAGGTCTGGGTCGCCGACGGCTTCCAGGGCAACGTGCTGCGCCTGGACTCAGCTGGCCCCGGCGAGGGTCGGCCGTACATCCTGGGCGGACCGATCCCCGCCGATCTTGCCGCCGCACCGGACGGCGTGTGGCACTGCGATATCTGGGCGCCGGGGATTATGAAGACCAGCCTCGAGGGCCGCACTCCCCACGACGGCAACCTCGTCGAGTGGGCCGAGAAGCCGTTCGATGGTCAGGTCAATGGCCTCGCCCACGACGGGCAGAACCTGTGGGCGCTCGACAACGCAAACAAACGGATCTGTGTGATTGAGAAGGCGCACTGACCCGGCGCCGTGCGGTGTCGCCTTGTGTCGGAACTGCCGGAAAGAGGCTCTGGCGTGCGCGCATGCTCAGCTCCCGGGTCGGCCGGGAGAGGGCGGCAGTGTGCTGCACGGCAGCCAGTAACACAGGATTAGAGTTTTCTGCCGGAAGGGCGCGGGAAACCGGCTCTTTTTCAAAAGCGGGTTGCCCGCGACGCTCGTGGTTATCAGGTTGCACTGAGGGAGAGCCGCCATGCTTGAGTTGCCGGAAGTGGTGACTCTTGCGCAGC
>CBFDAZ010000675.1:0-3221 GCA_965602825.1 uncultured bacterium | reverse complement strand
GCCACTCGGTCATGCGCAGGTTGCTGGCCACGATGTGGTGCTCGTAGAAGGGGCGCCCGGCCATGCGCCCGATGTGGTGGTAGCTGTAGGCCTTGGCGGCCAGATCCTCGTCATCGGTCAGGACAATGCCGCCCTCCCCGCAGGTGAGGTTCTTCCCCATCTGCAGGCTGAAGGTCCCGAAGGCGCCAAAGGTCCCGCAGCCCTTGCCGCGCCACTCGGTCCCGTGGGCGTGCGCGCAGTCCTCGACCACGAACAGCCCGTGCTTCTCGGCGATCCCCATGAGGCGCTCCATGTCCGCCGGGAAGCCGCCGTAGTGGACGGGGGCAATTGCCGCCGTCCGGGGGCCGATCGCCGCCTCAACGGCGTCGGGGTCGATCTGGTAGTACTCGGGCTCGATGTCAACAATGATCGGGATCGCGTTGACCAGGATCACTGCGGTTGCCGTGGCGACGAAGGTCGAGGCCGGGCAGATGACCTCGGCGCCGGGCTCAATCCCTGCGGCCTTCAGGGCCAGCTCGATGGCCTGGGTGCCGTTGGTGCAGGCCACGCCGAACTTCGCGCCCTGGTACTCGGCGAAGGCGTTCTCGAATCGCGCCACCCACGAGTCCGAGGGCTCCTTGTGCCCGCCGCGCCACCAGATGCGGGACTCGAGCACGTCGTTCAGCGCCTTGCGCTCCTCGTCTCCGAACTCGGGCCAGGTCCTGCCTATGGGACGGTCGAGTGCTTTGGGGCCACCGTTGATCGCAAGCTGGGCCATGGGCTACCTCTTTTCAGGCCGCCTGATGACCGGCGGTCCGAGATGGTTACCTATCGTGATCGGGGACGTCATCGTCAGTGCGCAGTTGGCGAGAGAGGTCGCTCCCATCTTGGCTCGTGACTTCCGCGCCGGGGCCGACCCAGCCTCCCGCTCCACTCTTGGCTAGCCACACCAGAGCCTCGCACTGTGCCCGTGGCACCTGCTCCAACTCCGCGCTGCCAATGATGGCCGGTTCGGGCACTCCGGTGTCCAGTGCTGACACAACGAAGGCGAGCTGGCCCCGCAGCGTCGGGATGCCCAAAGCGGCCGACTGGTTCCCATGGGGCCTTCTCCAGAGACGGTGTTGCGGCCTTGCGAGCAACACGTGAACGCCGACGGCGATGGTCAGCGAGATCAGGGCGCACCAACGCACGTCGGGGACGGCGAGTCGGAGCACACCCCAGTTGAGGACCACAAACGCCACGATCGCCGCAGGGAGGGCGTATGTGTCCGTGCTCGACTCATACACAAGCTGCTGGCCAGAGAATAGCCGCTGCAGCACGCACTCGGTGCAGAGCGCCTCGCGACCGATGCTTGGGGTCAGAAGCCAGTGAAGCCCCGTGGGACCCGTGTGGAGGAGTTGATCGCGGGTGGCCGCCCGGCGGCACGCCGTGCAGTACGTCACCAGCCGACACCTCCGGTGGTCCGGGCGTGGTGGCCGCGGGTCCCGGGTGAGCCCCTACTCGATGAGCACCAGGCTGTAGTAGTTGCCCTCGCAGTCTCTATCCCTGACGACCTCGATCGGCAAGCCGGCCTTGCGCGCCGTCGCGAACACATCGATCCCCGACGCTTCCATCGCCGGCCGCGCGCGGTAGGGGTTGCGGCAGGGCTTCTGCGGATCGCAACTCGGGCAGAAGTGGCACGGACCGGAGTGGAAGCTGAGGGCCTTGTAGTGACCATCGAGGAAGGCCTGGCGCTCAATGTCGGCTGCGATCTCGCTGACATCCGCATTCCGATCGCCGTGGATGAGCAGGGCTGTCTTGAACTCGCTGACCACGCGCTGTGTCGTCTCCGGCGTGGGCGAGTAGGGCGGGCAGGTGAGGCAGCCGCCATACCCGGAGCACCCGTACTGGCAGCGCAGGCGGACCCACTCCGCGCAGGAGACGTCACTTGCGGGGATCACCTTCGCATCTCTCGCGCCAGCGCCCAGGGCCATCTCGACGTACTCGTTGAAGGGGTCCGAACTGCTCTGGCGCTGCTTGCGTGCCATCGGCCGTCCTCCAATCGGGTGCTACTGCAAGCGCGCTGGTCTTCGCCTGAGGAGGATGCAATCCCTCCCGGACCGTTAGGATGAAGGGAGCCGGTTCGCAGCGAACCGGCCTTGTGTTCGCCCGCTGGAGGTTTCCGAGTTGAGCGAGCCCTGTCGTGTTGGCGCCGTCAAGTTCCTCAATGCGCGGCCCCTGGTCTGGGGGCTTGAGTCCGGTAACGTACCATGCCGCGTTCAGTACGATGTACCTGCGGCGCTGGCCACGAAGCTCGCGGCGGGCGCGTTCGATGTGGCCCTGATCCCGGTAGCCGCCTACCTGGACGGAGTCGGCGGCGACATTGTGCCGGGGGTCTCCATTGCCTCCCACAGCGCGGCAGGGACGATCAAGCTCTTCGCGCGGTGCCCGCTGTCGGAGGTGAAGACCCTCGCCCTCGACCGGGGCTCGCGGAGTTCGGCCGGGCTGGCGCGGGCGGCGCTTTCCGTCCTGCACGGTGTGAAGCCGGAGTGGGCGGAGGTCGAGCCGGACATGAGCCGCATGCTGGCGGAGGCCGATGCGGCGGTGGTCATTGGCCGCGCCGATCTTCTGACCGGCGCGTGCCCGCCCGAGGCCACAGTGGTGGTGGACCTGGGGGAGTTGTGGCGCTCCTGGCAGCATCTGCCTTTGGTGCTCGCGGTGTGGGTGTTCAGGAAGGGATGGTCCTGCCCGGAGGTCGTGCGGGCGTTGCAGCAGGCGCGGGACCAAGGCTTGGCGGAAGTCGAGAAGCTTGCGCACATCGAGAGCGAACGCTTCGGCATCGACGCAAAGACGGTTGCCTGCTACTTGGCCGAGATGCTCGATTTGTCGCTCGGGCCGGAGCACGTCGAGAGCATCCTCAAGTACCGGGACCTGCTGCTGTCCGAGGGGCTTCTGGCGCAGAAACGGGAGCTCTCGTTCGCCGAGTAGCGCACCCGGCGAGGTGTTGGCGCGTGGAGAGACTGGACGGCCGGCAACTCCTGGAGCTGTTTGAGGAGCCGAACCTGGTCACACTCGGTCAGGCAGCCGACCGCGCACGTCAGGAGCTGCACCCCGACGGAATCGTCAGCTATGTCATCGACCGCAACGTCAATTACACGAACGTGTGCGTCTCCGGCTGCCGCTTCTGTGCCTACTACCGCCCCCCGGGGCATCCCGAGGCCTTCGTCCTCCCCGCCGATGAACTGAGGCAGAAGCTCCACGAG
>CBFDAZ010000674.1:0-3234 GCA_965602825.1 uncultured bacterium | reverse complement strand
GTCGTTCGTGGGGGCGGAGCTCCAGCTCCGCCCCCGTACGCCTCGACCAACGAACTGCATCGCGGTTGAAACCGCTCCTACCCCTCAGCACCGCCGTACGGCCGCACAGCGTGGATGGCTGCCCGGAAGGATCGCAACAAGGAAGGAGGACGAGCTGTGGCCAAGTCTGATGGCCGGCAGCGTTAGGCCACTTCGCTGCAGATGGGGGTGGGCTGTGAGACGAGTTGCACCAGCGCTGTTGTCTCTTTGCCTGTGGACGCAAGCGGACGCCGCGCTCCCACTGCTGCCCCAGCCGCACGAGCTTGAAGAGTTCGATGGCGCCTTCTCACTCCTGGGCGCTGTGAGCATCGGGGCAGTGCCGGCCGATGATCCCGATCTTCGCTTCGCCATGAGGCTGGCGGCGGACGAGCTGGACCTGGCCCGAAGCGGGGGCAACGCAGACATCCTGGTGGGGTTGCCCGCGAGGAGTCCCAGGTTCGCGACAACCTGCCGGGAGGCCGACTGCCTCCCCGACGAGGCGCTCGGGGAGCAGGGCTATGTGCTGATCGTCTCTCCGGAGCGTGTGCTCATCGCAGCGAACGCGCCGGCCGGGGCCTTCTACGGCGTGCAGACGCTGCTCCAACTCGCCGAGATTGGCGGTCACCGCAAGATCCCCTGTGTTCGCATCCGCGACTGGCCGGCGCTCAAGTGGCGCGGCATCCTCACCGACCAGAGCCGCCAGGCCGTGCCGAAGGTCGAGACTTACAAGCGCCTGATTCGCGAGCTTTCGCGCTACAAGATCAACCTCGTCTCCATGCACCTGGAGCACACGTTTGTCGTCGAGAAGCATCCGATCATCAGCAAGGGCACCGGCGCGCTGACGGCGGACGACGTCCGGGAGCTCTGCGACTACGCTCGCCAGTACCATTGCCTCTTCTTCCCCTCCTTCGAGGCCTTCGCTCACCAGCATCACATCCTCAAGCATGAGGAGTACAAGCACCTGGCGGAGAACCCCGGCGGCTCGTCCTTCGCCCCGTCAGAAGAGGGCACGTACGAGCTACTGGGCGACATGTTCGACGAGATGTGCCCGGTCTTCACCGGAACGGAGTTCTTCAACGCCGGCTGCGATGAGGTCGGCGACCTCGGGACGGGCAAGAGCAAGGCGCTGGCGGAGGAGATCGGCAAGCCCGCCCTCTATGCGCGGCACATGAACCGCGTGTATGAGCTGCTCAAGGCGCGCGGGAAGCGGATGATGATGTGGGGAGACATGCTGCTCCACTACCCCGAGGCAATCGACCTGATCCCCAGAGACACGATCATCATGGACTGGCACTACGGCCCCCAGCACGACTATCCCTCCGTCGCCCAATTCCGCGAGAAGGGCTTCGAGGTCTTCGTGGTGCCGGCGCTGTCGAGCTGGGTGCGCCTGTTCCCGGATTACGGGATGGCGCTGGAGAATATCGAGTGGCTGATCCGTCGAGGCCGGGAGGGTGGCGCCATCGGCTCGATGACGTGCAACTGGGGCGACGACGGCAACGAGAACCTCATCGCCAACTGCTACTACGGGTGGCTGTTCGCGGCCGAGTGCTCGTGGGGCGCCCAGGAGGAGGAGATCGATCGCCGGCGCTTTGACCGCGCCTTCTGCCGGCAGTTCTTCGGGACCAGCTCGACGGCGCCTGCTCGGGCGACGCACCGATTGAGCCAGGCGAACAAGGCCCTGAATGGAGACAGCACCTTCCCATGGCGCTTCTTCCACGATGACCCGTTCGTGGGGCAGCTCCGCAAGGCATGGCCGAGGGCCTCCAGCATCAACGCTACCATGGTGGCTGCCGTCCAGATTCAGAGGCGTCTTCGCGACATCAGGGTGGCCCGCAACGCCGACGTCCTGGAGGCCATGGGCTTCTCGGCCAGGCGCCTCCAAGATGTGGGCGTGAAGGCGGGCTGGCTGGAGCATGCGCGATCGACATACGGGCGAGCCTATGCAGCCCAGGATAGCGAAGCCGCTCGCGAGACGCTGCAGGCGGTCAGTGTGGTCCGCAAAGCGCTTCGGCGGCAGCGGCAAGACTTCGTCGAGTGGTGGAACCGTGGAAACCGCCCCGAGGGCATCGAGTACAACCTCCGGCGCTTTGACGCTCAACTCGAAGCTCTCGATGCGCGCATCGAGAGCCTACAAACAGCCACTGACAGCGACGAACTGCCCGAACCGGTTGCGCTCGGTCTGGACGATCCACGCTTCTACCGCACCCTCCCCCTGAAGGTCGCCGATCTGCCTCGCTCGACGGACGAATGGCGGGTGAGGTCAGCCGACCTCCGCGTCCGAATGCGGATCGAGGCCGGCGCCCATGCGCGCGTCGACGCCCCTATACTGGTGAGGCTCCCGGACGAGTTGAACCGTTGGGGGCCGCCGATGACGTGGCTGCAGATCGGCGAGCGCCAGGTACCCACTCAGGCGACCACTGGTTACGGCGGCCCCGCAGTCGCGTTCGTGCTGCCCGGTAGGCTCGATGCCGGAAAGGCCCTCGAAGGCGATCTGTACGTTGGCGGAGTCGCTAGTCTGCCAGCCCTCGCAGACCGGAACCTGACGCCGGAAGGTGGTCGGGTCGTCCGGACAGAGACGTACGAGGCTGTCCTGGGCCGTGAGGGGGCCCATCTCTATCAATGGAAGCTCGCCAGACTCAACGGCCTCGACATAACCCAGCCCGGTGCCACGGACTGGGCGGGTCTCTTCGATGACCCGCGCTGCCGGGCGCTGATGTTCCACCTCTTTCCGGTCGTGGACGGCCCGGTGTTCGCGGAGATTCGCTGCCACGCCGACTACAAGCACCGGAGGACCTACTACTTCTGGAAGGCCCTGCCGTACACCGAATGCGTCTACAGCGAGGCCGCCGATCACACTTGGGCCTTCGACAGCACGGGCAACTTCGCGGCCGACTCGCCGATGCCCGGCACAGCGTACCTGAGCAACGGCTTCACTGCACCCGTTCCGGCGAGTACCGAGCAACGGCAGGTCCCTGAGGGCGGGCAGAAGGCCTGGTGGTGCTGCAAGACGCGGGCGGACGGCCTGACACTCGGCCTCATCACGCCTGCTCAGCAGACGAACATGATGGTCGGACCGGGAGGCGGCTGGGGAGGAGTGGGCATCGAGCGCTCAAACCCCGCGCAGTACTTCGTGACCTTCGCGGATGTCGATCCGCGCGGGCCGGCGGCGGTTGAGGAGGTCTACCACACGCTGGCGCGGGATGATCCGATACGGGT
>CBFDAZ010000673.1:0-3243 GCA_965602825.1 uncultured bacterium | reverse complement strand
GGTCGAGCATCCAGTCCACGCCCATCTCGCGGTAGCGCTGCGGCGCCCCGGCGAAGAGGCGCGAGTAGTAATGGACCGGTCGCCCCATCTCGCCCGAGTCTCGCAGCTCGGCCAGCTTCTCGATGAGAGCCAGGTACCGCGTGACCAGCGCTACAGCCACGAATACGCCCTTCGCCTCCGCTTGCTCCGCCACCGGGTTCAGCTCCCGCCAGTTCACACCCATCGGCTTCTCCATCGCGAAGGCCTGCCCCGCGGCCACCAGATCGGCCGCCACCTGCGTCATGTCGCAATGGGGCGCATGGGCGAACACGAACTCCGGCTTCGCGGCCTCCAGCAGCTCGCGGTGGTCGGTGAACCGGGGGCAATCCACATCCGCCCGGTCGAGCGCTCCCTCATTCGGGTCCGAAATGGCGACGATGTCAGCGCCAATCTCTTGGAGCGCCGGGATATACATGCCCGAGTGCCAGTGTCCGACACCAACGACAGCGACTCTCATGGCAGCCCCTCCTTTGCGCCCGGCCTCTTCGCGCCGGGCCAGTGGAATCCTCTTCCCTCTCGACTCCGCCCCTTTGCTGCAGGTCCGCGCCCCCTTCATTGGGAATTCCGACCTCGCAGACGTGGGGTCCGGGAGGTCTGGCGCGGACCCGTGGCACGCAGCATCCACTCGGTATCGCATAGGCTCAGGCAGGGAAGACGGGAGGAGAGATGTATGCCGGGAGGATGTGCATTCGCGTTGTTGGTGTTCGCATTGGCCGTGGGTCCGGCCCGAGCGGCGGATGAACGAGAGTGGCGTGCTGGGGACTTCTCGGTCGCCTCGACGGATGGCGCGCTCGCGATCTCACTTCGCGGCGAGATCCTCGTCCGGGCTGACTACCTGTCGGGCTTCAAGCTCGTCGAGCCCCCGGCAGTCCAGGAGTCCGAACAAGGCGACCGTCTGGAGGCCACGCTTTCGTGGGGAGCTGACGGAAGCACCTCCCTGACGAAGCGCATTGTGGTGCGGCCTACCGATGTCGTGGTCATGTGGGTCCTGACGACGAGGCTCGAGGGTGACGAGAAGGCCGGCGGCGAGCTCGGCCTCTGGGTGCCCGAGGCTGCGTTGTCCGTGCGTCCCGCGGCGGTGTTCTCGGCTTACTCGGAGACCGAGGTCGAGAGCGGCGAACTGCCGATGATCGACCCACACGCGATCATGCTCGGCAGGGGCGACGCTTCGGTCGAGTGGCAGTTGGCGGTCGATCGCCACCGGGCGTGGATGTCGCAGGATCATCGTGAGTCGCGCGGGGAATACCGGTTTGTGATGGTACCCCGGTTCGGCGCGCCAGGGGGCACGCTCCGCGCCGTCCTGCACATCTCCTCACCCGCCGCTCATCCGGAAGCCCCGATGCGGCCGGACGGTCGACGCCTCGAGCGAGGCCCGATCGGCAAGGACCTCTGCGACCTGATCGAGGACGACTTCACGCTGACGCTGGTGCGCGATCGTCGTTGGGCCCATACCAGCGACGCCGTGAACGTCGTCGCGCGAGCATACGCCGTAGACGATCAAGCGAGAGACATCGATGTCACGTACCGGCTGGTGGATGAGACCGGGGCCGTATGTGACGAGGGCACGACTGCAATCGAGAGCGACGGGCGCCGCCCTGCGGGGTCGGGTATCAGTCTCCGTCCGCGCCGGAACGGTGTCTACCGGCTGGAGGTCGAGTACGAGGCGGAGGGGGAGGTCCGCAAGCGTGAGACCCTCTTCGCGCTGCTCCCCAAGATCGATCGGCGGCGCTTCCTCCCGGACTCGGTCTTTGGCGCAGCGGTGTCGGCCAACCCGTACTACCTCAAGCTGGCCGAGACAATCGGGCTCAAGTGGAACCGCAACCACTGCGGCGCGACGGACACGCGCTGGCCCCGCATGCAGACCGAACGCGGCACCTACAACTGGAGCGATGAGACGCTGGCGCGTCTGGAGCAGCACCACATCAAGACCTTCGGGTCGCTGTTCCTGTCGCCGCCCTGGTACGATGAGCTTCGCAAGACCGACTTCGACAAGTTCGTCGATGTCTGGGTGAAGGAGTACGTTACGCCCGTGGTCGGGCACTACAAGGACACGATCCGCCATTGGGAAGTCTGGAACGAACCGTACTACGAGTTCGCCGGGCGAGCCGCCGACTACGTCAAGCTCCTCAGGGCCTCCTACGAGGCGATCAAGGCCATCGACCCGGAACTCCAGGTCTACGGGACGTGCGGCCCGCCCGGCAGCATGTCGCTGAACTGGTATGCCGAGGTGTTCGCCGAAGGAGGCATGCAGTACCAGGATGGCGTGTCAGGGCACTTCTACCCGCATGGGATCCGGGGCGTCGGCGGCGAGGTGCAGGTGCGGCAGTGGCTGCAGAACGTCAAGCAGCTCATCCGCGACTTCAACGACGGGGAGCCCGCGCCGCTGTGGAACAGCGAGTCCACCGTGTCGCCGCCCGCCACGCTCTGGACGCTGCCGTACCACCACACGTACTTCCGGTGGCGGCCGGGACAGGGGCCGCCGAACGTCCCCGATCCCCTCGAGCAGGCCAGCTTCTTCACGAAGCTGTATCTCGTGCACTTCATCGAGGATGTCAAGTACTCGTTCCACCTCTTCACCGGCGGCGAGTTCTACACCAGCCACCCGTGCGAGTATGACGGCACGCCGCTCACCATGGTGGTCGCCCATGCTGCCCTGAGCGACCGCGTCGAAGGCGCGACCTACGCCGGAGAGGCCGACCTGCACCCCGAAATCCAGGCGCACCTCGTCGAGAGGAACGAGGAGGCCGGGGCGTGTCTCTGGGGCACGTTGTTCCAGGGCGACGATCGCGCGGACCTCACGATCGCGCACGCTCCCTCAAACCTGCGGGTACTCGACATCTTCGGCAATGAGCTGGCTCGCGCGGCCAGCGGCGAGGCGCTCGAAGTGCGGCTGACGTCGGTGCCCGTGTGGCTCGTCAGCAGGAGAGACGCCTCGGCAGACGATCTGCGCCGCGCGCTGGTGAGCGCAGAGCTGGCCGTCAAGATGGCGCCTCCCCCGCAGCCGTCGCAGGTGGGTACGCCGCTTGAGCCTGCCCGCGACCCGGACTGGCTCGGGTTCACACCGATCGACCTCTCCCAGCACGCAAACCGTTCCTTCACCGACGAGACACCCGGCGATGGCCTTGGCGGCTGGACGGACGAGGGCGAGAACGACCTGCGGAACCTGCCGGTCGGTGAGTGGGTGATCGAGGGCGTCCCCTTCCG
>CBFDAZ010000672.1:0-3244 GCA_965602825.1 uncultured bacterium | reverse complement strand
CGAACCTGAAGGACGATCGCGAGCCCATTCGGGGCCCAGGTGGGCCACCTATGGAGCGAGCCGTCCTGCTGCTGACTGCGGGTCTCCGCCCACTTGCCAGTGGGGTCCTCGGTAACCACTGCGTAGATGTCCACATTGGTGTACGCGATCGCGCCGCCCTGCGGCGCCCAGGCGAACGTTGCCGCCTCCGCCAGTCCACCGACCACCTCGGCACTGCTCTTCTCCCCGGGGGCCCAGACGCGCAACTCGCGAGACCCGTCTTCCGCGAACCGAAGGTACGCCAGGCGCCGCCGGGCCGGGGACCACGAGGCGTAGATGGCCTTGCGGTCGCGGACCTCGGTGACCTCCCCGCTGGCGAAATCCACCAGCACCAGGTGGCTCTCGCGGGCGTCGCGTCCGCTCACAGCCACCAAGGTCTGGCCGTCAGGCGCAAGCTCGGGCCAGCGCAGCGGACCGCGGCTGGCTGGCCGCTCAGGCACCAGAGGCTCTGTTTCGCCGGCGCCGAGGTGGAACTTCAGCAGTCCGGCATTGCGGGTGAACCGCGTGGCCAACAACCCGCCAACGTCAGCGCCGTGCTCGTCTGTCCCTCCGAAGACGGCCGCGCACACGACGTTCCCGGTACGGGAGAAGAATGGGCGGTCCCCACCGAGGCCGGGGGCGGGGGGGGGGACCCCCCCCCCGGCGCGCGCCAGATGGGTGGTGGCGGCGCCCCCGCGGGGGGGGCCCCGGCGGCGCTCTCAGTCTGGGTACTGGCAGCGCACAGGCGGAAGGGCCCGGTTCGGCCGTTCTCGCCCTCCTCAACGGTCCAGAACGCCAGCCGCGCCGCGTCCGCAGACCAGCGCAGCGACTCCGGGATCGCTCGGCCGGGAGCGGCGACCCGGCGTTGCTTGTTGCCGTCCCCGTCCATGAGCCACACTTCGCCGTTCCTGACGCAGGCCAGCGGGGTCCGGATGAGCTGACGACGGATTCCCGATCCCTCGCTCTGGTCCGCCTCGGGCGGCGGCTCCGGCACTTCGGGTCTCCCCCCGAACCAGCGGCAGCCACCAATCCCAGCGGCGATAGGTATGATCACCAGCAGACCGGCGATCTGTCTGCAGCGGAACATCAGAGCTTGCCTTTCTTTCCGAGTCTTCTCAGGATCTGTCCCTTGATGTGGTCGGGCAGCCCCTCGGCCTTGGCCGGTGTCTCTTCCGCTACCCCGCCGGGGTCGCTCCCGGCATGCACGCGCCCTCGCCAGGAATGCCGCATCTCCGACGGGGGCTTCGGCTCGTACGGCGCAAGACCGAGGACATCGTGCAGTATCATCAGCGCGACTTCCTTGTCCGGTATCCAGCCCTCCATGTTCTCGGGGTCGTGCCGGATGACGGGGCGCAAGTAGAAGCCCACACAGAAGGGGCAGCCATCCTCACAGGGACACTCCTCAATCAGCGATAGAGTGGTCTCCAGTACCTCCTCGACGCGCGAGAAGGCCAACTCCGCGAAACCCAGCGCGCCCTGGTGGTTGTCGAAGATGAAGGTCGAGTAGGCGTTGCAGCCCCAACGAATGCACTCGGCGTCGGGCGCCTCGCTGGTGCGGACGTCCAGGGGGTCGCAGCTCGCAAAGAGCGCGGTCACCACCATCAGCGCTTGGCCCAGGCCGTAGCGGCCGTCGTGGGGGCGGCGGCCACGTTCCACGATCCTCTCGATTGTGCTGTCCGCCGGATTCACCCAGTAGGCGGTCGTCTCCAGCACCTGGGGCGGCAGATCGACCGGCCGCCGCTCGAAAGCCTGGCGGCTCCAGAGCTTGATCTTGTCGTAGGCCCCGGTGTTGAAGTGGCACGTAACGTCCCCGAACCAGACCTCGCCGCCCGGGAACGCGGCCCGTTCGTCAACCGACTCAATGACGCTGACGCCGCGTCCTCCAATGGGCGAGGTGTAGTAATCGACGTTGACGCGATGGAGCTCGGCCCGTTTGCGATCCAAGTCAAGCCGATCCACGAAGTACTGCTCGCCGGCGTGGAAGTAGATCGCTTCGGGATGGAGGATCGGGTAGGCGCTGATCTGGTCGATCTCGCCGATCACCACCTCGTTCTCGGGATCCGTCAGATCGACTATCGTGTAGTTCTCCGTCGTGATGCTCCGCAGACTGACCTTATAGGCGGGCTTCGTCGTTTCGGCGTAGTACCAGCGGTCGCCTGCGCGGCGGAGGACTCCCTCCTCCTCCATCAGGTCGAGGATGGCCTCGGCTTCGGCGACGGGATCTGCGGCATCGTCCTCGAAGACCGTCTCCCTGGGCTTGCGTTGGTGGGGGACGGGTGCCTCGTCAGGCGCCGATCTCGGCGCTGCGACCCCAACCTGAGAATGAGCGCGAAGCTCGGCGTGTTGGCGCTTGACCAGCGCGTCGATGTCCTGAGTCGGTACTTGCCCGGCGACCTTCCCGGCGACGAAGGTGGCGAGCTCGTCCCGGCTGAGCGGCAGCTCGTGACAGGCGCACGCAAGCTGGCCGGTCAGGACGTGCCGGTTGCGAGGGGCAATCAGGGCTTTCTCATTGGCCTTCGCGAAGAAGTACGCCGGGAAGCTCATCAGGTACTGGTTGATGGCGGTGTCGTAGGCGACCAGGAAGGCGAGCGAGTCCTCCGGCCCTCGTCCCGCGCGTCCGGCCTGCTGCCAGGTCGCGGAGATCGTGCCCGGGAAGCCGAGGAGAAGGGCCGCTTGCAACCCGCCGATGTTGACCCCCAGCTCCAGAGCGTTTGTGCTGACGACAGCCGTCAGGTCGCCGCCGAACAGGCGTTTTTCGACCTCGCGGCGGTGGGAGGCCAGGTACCCGCCCCGATAGCTGGCGACCTGGGAGTCCAGCCCGTCGTCAGCCAGCGATTCGCGGGCATAGTGCGCAACCAGTTCGGTCGCGCCCCACCACTTGGTAAACGTGATCGTGCGGAACCCATGCCTGACCAGATCGGCAAGCAGCGAAACGGCCTCAACGTGCGCGCTCCGCCGGCCTCCGCGCTTCTCGCCGCCCGCATGAGGGTTCCAGAAGACAAAGCAGCGCGTGCCCTGCGGCGAGCCGTCGTTATCGATCAGCGTTACGTCCTGGCCAATCAGCGCTTCGGCGTGTTCCCGGGGATTGCCGATGGTGGCCGAGCAGCAGATGAACTGGGGATCGGCGCTGCCGGTCGCCGCGCTGTCGTTGACGGTGCGGTAGCGACGCACGAGACGCACCAAACGGCGGAACAGGTGGGCACAGTGAGAGCCGAAGATCCCCCTC
>CBFDAZ010000671.1:0-3259 GCA_965602825.1 uncultured bacterium | reverse complement strand
ACCGACCGAGCTGGCGCGGGATTGATGAAGATCTCGACACAGTCGTCCCTGTAAACCGGATCATCGCGATCCTCAAACTTCGCCGTAATGTCTTTGTCCCGGCACGTGTAGCCCACGTAAAGCGCCTCATCGTCCCAGATCAGCTTCGCCTCAGTGCGCTGCTTCTCGCCCGGCTGATCGGGCCACGGGAAGACGAAGGCATCAGTCGGTATGGCCTTCTCCCAGGAATCCTCGTCGAGCTTCCCGTCAACGGCGATCGTACTCGTCGCACGCCTGCAGACATACGTCGGCACACCATCGTCGATCGGGCCAAGGCCCTGGCCGTCGGCAACCGATGACATACCTGCCACGGCCATCATCAACCAAGCAGTCATGAGCAACGCCTCCCTTGGGCGAACGTCAAGCGTCCTGTCAGCTCTCCGTCTGTGCCTCACGGGCCAGCTTGGCAAACGCGGCCACCGTCTCCCGCAACTCCGCCTCGTCGATCGGGTGGCCCAACGCCGGCGTCTCGAGGATTCGCTTCGGTAGCACATAGTCCGTCCAGTCGAACCCTTCCCGCTGCTTGAAGCGGTGCTTGGCGGCGAGGGTCTGCCGGCCGAGGTCGTCCAGGTCGCTCTCCGTCAGCCCGACGCCTGCGGCCGCCAGTGCCCTGATGACCAGGTCGGCTTTGTAGATCCCGCGGGCGAAGAAGCAGACTACCAGGCTGGAGAGAACCTGCCGCCACTGCTCCTCCTTGAGCAGAGCCGCCGCCATCTTCTCCGGCGTCCGGTCCTCCGGCTTGGCCTTCTGGTCGAGGCTGTAGCCCGCGCTATCAAGATGGCTGTGCCGTGCCCCCGTGATGTAGTTCACGTAGGCCGCCGGCCCGGTGTGGTAGCCGGCCATCTCGGTTCGGTTGAACGCCAGGGCGAACTCCTCGCCGCCGTAGCGCTCCGCCGCGACCCGCGAGCCTCGGGCGAGCGTCTGGTAGAACTCGTTCGGCTGTTCCACGATCAACCGGACCGCCTTGGCGTACGTGTCGCAGTCGCCCCAGGATAGCTTGAGCCCCAGGGTCTCGTCAGTTGAGATCAGCCCCGTCTCCAACGCCTCCGTCGCCCACGCCAGGACGACCCCGGCCGTCATCGCGTCCAGTCCCACGTCCTCCACCGCCTCGGTCAGCCGCAGATACGCTGGCGTGTCCGTGACGCCCAGCATCGTCCCGAGCGCGTACAGCAGCTCGTAGTCGTACGAGATCATGGACGTCTTGTAGAAGTACGCCTCGTCCTCGTACGGCTGGCGCAGAGCGGCGATGTGGATGCAGGCAACGGGACAATGGGCGCACGCCAGACGCCGCCCCAGGTAGTTCTCGGCCAGGTGCTCGCCGAACAGCGCCTCCGCGCCGTCGTACCGTGTCTCCTTCAGGTTCCGCGCCGGAAGGCCGTTCATCTCGTAGAGATGGCCGACGTTGATTGCAGTGCCCAGGTCGTGGTACTTCTTCATCAGGTCGGACTCGACGGCAGCCCGATGGATCTCGTCATAGACGGCCTTGTACTGCTTCGGGTCGACCACGGGAATCGACGTCCGCCCCGCGATCTGAATCGCCTTCAGCTTCTTGCTCCCGAACACCGCGCCCAGGCCCAGCCGGCCGAAGTGACGGTAGGTTTCCGTGGTCACCGAGGCATACCGGACCAGCCTCTCGCCCGCACGCCCGATCCGCACGATGGTCCGCAGGCCGCTGTTGGGCTCCCGGTCCCGGATGATCTTCGCGCTCGTCGAGCCGCGCGTCATGCCCCAGATGGCCGAGGCATCGCGGAAGTACACCTTCGAGCCGTCCACAACCACGTAGATCGGCAGATCGCTCGCCCCGCGAATGACGATCGCGCCGTAGCCGGCGTGCCGGATGGCAACCGCGCTGCGGCCGCCCGCGTGGCTTTCCCCCAGGTCGCCGGTGAGCGGCGACTTGAACATGGCCACGGTCTTCGAGGCCAAGGGGAAGAGCCCGGTCAGAGGGCCGACGGCGAAGATGATCGGGTTCTCGGGGCTCAGCGGATCAATGCCCTCTCCTGGCCTCTGAGAAGGTGGTGGGCCGTTGGGACTGACCCGATTCTGCCCGTCGTTACGGGCAGAACTCGCGGTCTGTCCCCTGTTGGCGGTGGCTGTCCCAGCGCCCCCCTCGGGGCACTCCTCTTCCAGGAGCCTGATCGCCGCATGCGCCCCGCCCAGGCCTGGGTCGAACAACTCCGGCCGCGGCCGGATTTCGTAGGTCTTCTTCGTCAGGTCGATATAGAGGACGTTGGCCAGCGCTTCAGGAGCCACTCGGCACCCCCTCGACCACATGCTCCTCGAGCGCCAACACGCCGTGCGGGCAGTACTCCGCGCAGGTCCCGCACTGGACGCAGATCATGGGTTTCTCGGCCTGCTCGTCCCAGAAGACGGCGCCGAGCGTGCAGGCCTCCTGGCAGTTGTGGCAGCCGATGCAGAGCGATTCATTCAGGATCACCCCGCCGCCTTTGCGCTTCCGCAAAGCATCTGTTGGACATACCCTCGCACACGGCGGATCCTCGCAACCTCGACACACCACAACCACAAACCCATGCTCCATCCCACCGGCCGAATGCACGTGAATCCGCGACCGCCCGATACCCCCGGCGCCCTGCCACCGCGCACAGGCAAACATGCACACCTGACAACCCACGCACCGTTCCGCATCAACAACAGCCAGCCGTTTGGGCACCCATGACCTCCTCGCTCAACCATGCTCAACGTACGCGCCCCTCGTTCCCCCGCGAAACCGAGCATTCCTCCGGCAGAGCACGTGTTTCGAAGAAATGAACGTTGACATATGTGGCTGGGTACGCTACCGTGAGTTGATGGATGACTGCCGCAGAGGTTCGGGGACGGAGGCCGTCATGGAGTGGATGCGAAGGACTGGGTCTGGGGAGCTCCTGACAAACGGGGGTGAGCCGTTGGGACTGACCCCATTTTGCCCGTCGTCGGCAAAACTGGGGTCTGTCCCCCGTTGGGGGTGGCTTCTCAACGCCCTGCCTGTACCCGCTCTTCGCCCAAGGGCTTCGAGAAACGTGTTGTCTTCCGGATAGCGCGGGCTGGCGCGGGCTGGAGGGTGATTGGCGCGGCGCCCGAGCCCGTGGATGTTGGCGAGGAACTCACCTTCCGGATCGAGGTCGTTAAGCACAATGAGCAGGAACCAGGAACCAGCACTGCGAAGCGGCCTCGGGGTCTTCCTTGATAGGGAGATCAGGCGAAGTGGCCTCAGCCTGAACGA
>CBFDAZ010000670.1:0-3291 GCA_965602825.1 uncultured bacterium | reverse complement strand
TGTGCCGGAAGTCCCCGCATCAGGATGTCCTGCTCCAGTCCCAGGTAGCGCAGGTCGCCGTCCACGAACAGCACCTGCTCGATGCACCGGGCCGCCCCATCCTGCGTCGTCAGACGGCAGTAGGGCTGCGTTCCGCGCTCCTGCAGGTAGCCGCCAAAGCCCTCGACGGCAGTGCGCTCCCTCCCGTCGCCCCGCAATCGCCCGATCAGCCGGAAGGGCAGGTTCAGCAGTGCCCCTCGGCCCTCGCCGAAGTCGTGGGTGATGAAGACCGGGCACCCGTCAATGTCTCCCAGCGCGTCCGCGCCGGCCAGCGTCAGGCCGGGCTCGAGCAGGTTGATGCCGAGCGGCTCGCCGCCGAAATCGGGCAGCTCCGTGCTCTTCGAGGGCTGCCGGAACGCCGCCAATGCCGCCTCGCTGCGGACGCCGAACAGCTCATCCAGGGGGCGCTCCGAGCGGATCACGCCGTCCCCGGTCAGCAGGCCCGCTCGGCCGTCGGCGACGACAGTCCCGCCCTCACGGGCCAAAGCCAGGATGGCCTCAACCTGCCGGTCGGAGAGGCACGTCGAGAGGGGCAGAAACAGGACGCGGAAGTCCGCCAGCGCCTCGCGGCCCCGGTCCTCCAGCTCGGCTTCTGCGACATACTCGAACTGGTATCCCGCATCCTGGACCCAGCGCAGCAAGCCACGGTGATCGTCGAGGAAGCCGCCATCGCCGGCGAAGACCGCGTCGGGCGTCAGCTTGCTCGCAAGCTTGGCGGCGAACAGATCGGCCTGGGAGTACAGGACCGCGATGCCGGAGTGATCGCGCTCCGCATGGACGAGCAGTTTGCCGGGCCCCGAGCGCACTTCCTCGCCGTCCGCGAAGAACCACTCCCCCATCTTCGAGATCGAGAGATCGGGGTTGAAGGGGATGTAATCGCAGCCCCACGAGGTCCACCACCAGCAGGAGTTGTGGCCCGAGAACAGGTTGTGCCAGGTGATCGCGGAGAAGCCGTCCTCGTTGTCGGCGATGGCATTGCCCCACTGGCCGGTGACGGCGTCCGGCGGGGCAAAGGAGCGGACGAACTCGTCCTGCGGCCACTGGCTGGTGTAGATCTGGTTGAGCTGCTGGTTGCGGCAGAGCTTGAAGAAGTCGTAGCCGGCGAGCCAGTGATATCCGAGCAGGCCGTCCCAGCCCACCTTCGCTTGGGGATCTTCCTGGCGCACGAAGTCGGCGAACAGCTCGTGGGTCGCCGCGAAGGCCGTGTCCATGTGGTCGCGATGGTCGAACCAGGGAGCGAAGCTCTCGGTCTCCTCGGCGGCCTGGTCGATGGTCATGGGAGCCGTGATGTCCGTGAATTCGGCATGGTCGGTGCGCCACACCGCGTTCAGGGCATCGATGGTCTGGTACTTGGCCTGCAGCCACTGGCGGAAGTCCGCCGTTGTCTCCGCCGTGCTGCAGATGTCGGTTGGCTGCCCGCGGCTGAGGTAGTTCTCGTCGCCCAGCGTGTAGGCGGGCGGCCGGTAGGGCGCGGCCTGGCGGCAGCAGATCTCCATCGAAGCGCGTTCGCGCTCGATCCAGGCGGGATCGTGGAGGCATGGCGTCCGCTCCATGCCACCGCTTTGACTGGAGGCAATGCGCGTGACGTACGGAACGAGCCGCAGGCCCGAGTTGGAGGCCACAGCGTACTCGCGGGCCGCCCCCTCATCGCTGTAGTTGCGCATGTGGCAGAGGTCCGCCATCTCCGAGCCGAGTTCGTAGCAGAGCTGCTGGGTGCGCCGGACGGCCGGCTCGCCGCCGGCGTAGGTCCACAACAGCAGCGTGAAGTCATCGTACGGATAGGGGACCGGCACTGTGAAGCGCTCGCGGTGGACGGCCAGCGGGCGGTCCCCGGAGAGGAGTGTCAGATCAAGCTGGTGGGAGACCGTGACGGGTCGCGGCAGAGCCAACTCAGCGGTCACGCGGTTTCCTTCGACCGCAACGGTGTCGGCCGCGAGGAGTCGGCCGAAGCAGTCTCGGACCTCACACTGCAGTCGCGGTTGGTCGAGCGCCGCAGCGCCCTTGAGGCTGACGTTGCACGTGAGCGTGCCCCCTTCCACGAGCTCCACTGTTGTCGGCGCGGCAGGATGAACGCGCTCGCCAGGGGAGAGGGTAACGGACTCGATGGCGGGCTCGGGGCCGACGCGGACGACGGTGCTGGCATATCCGAGGCAGTCTCCCGGCGCATTGAGTACCAGCACGTCGGCGAAGTACGTGCGCCCCGTTGCCAGGGGTGGTACAGGGACAGCGTCTCCGGGCTTCACCACCGCATGGAGGCCCGCGACCTCGTCGCAATCGTCCTGAAGGCGGACAACAGCCACCGTGACGTCCGGCCCGAGGCCGCTGAGTGGCAACGAACCCGGCGTTCCCGGCTCGAGAGCCTCGGTTGGGGGCTCGAGCTTGAGGTCCAGGGGCAGCTCCCGGCCGGCGGCCGCCAGCACGGCCTTCCCGAGCATGGCGAGGGTCCGATCCGTCGCGCCCTCAAGGCCGTCGACGGCGTCGTTCAGCGGGACGAGGGATGAATACGTTCCCAGCTTCGCTCGGAAGACGATGACTCGCCCTTCGCCGTACCGGTAGCCCAAGCAGGGAGGCCCTTCACCCAATCGGCCGCGCTCGCCCAGGCGTAAGCCGGGGATCTCGTCCCACGGGAAGGAGGCCAGGATCGGCTCGACGAGGATCTCGTCCTCCGTGGCCCGCAGCTCTTCGGGCCAGCCCGCCAGCATGCCATCGTCGCCGGTCAGCACGAGGCCTCTGCCCGACCGGACCTGGTCGAGGATGACGTCGCGCACTCGCGGAGGGATCGCCTCCGCCTTCAGTCCGGCGACCAGGATCACCTCGCGGTCATCCTGGCTGCAGATGCGGATCGCCTTCCGCTCCGCAACCCCCGCCCCCAGTGTGCCGATGCCGGTCTGGTTGCGGTAGGGCCAGTGGCGCGTGCTGCTGAGCGTGTCCTTGCCGTCGAAGTAGAGGTGCTCGACATCCATCGACAGGCGCCGGGCAAGCTCCATCGTCTCGTAAGCGGACCAGCGGGCACATAGCAGCGCCGTCTTCACCGGCGGCCCGGGCAGACTCGCCGCCCAGAGGAAGTCGGGGGGAGTGTCGCTTGGCTTCCAGGTCTCGGCCGGCCGGACTAGCTTCTCCTCGTCCTTGCGGATAATCGCGGCCACGCGCTCGGCGTCCCCCGGGAGAGGGGCGAGTGGCTGGTCGACGCCGGCCGTCAGCAGAGCCGCGAGCGCGGCAGACTCTGCCGTGGCCGACCGCCTGAAGTACTCC
>CBFDAZ010000669.1:0-3291 GCA_965602825.1 uncultured bacterium | reverse complement strand
GCCCTGCTGATCGGCGATGCGCAGCCGGAGCAGGTCCGCTCGGACTCGTACCCTCCTCACAATGGCGAACGCACAGAGGAAGTGGATGAGCTTCTTGGCACGGAGAGGCGCGAGGAGTTGGCGCGACTCGCGCGGCACTGGGTCCCGCTTCTGGCGCCCACATGCAGGGCGGCGGCTTCAGTGCATGGGGTGGGGGACACCGACGTCCTGGCAATTGCTTGCCGGTCAACCGACCCTGAGCTGGCGGCCGCCTATGCGAACGCGCTCGCCCAGGAGCATCTGTGGCGAAGCTTGATAAGCAACCAGGAAGCCGCGAAGAGGGGCGTGCGCTGGGTCGAGGGTCAAACTAACACCGCAGTCACCAACCTGGAGAACAAGCAAGGAGTCCTCGCCGACCTGCTCCAGGAGAGCGGCCTGGGCTCGGTTCCGGAGGCGGCGACCTCGCTGACGGCCCGCGTGGCATCCCTGTCAGACGCCGCGACAAACCTGCGTGCGGCAGTCAGTGCCGACAACGCGGAGATCGGGACTCTGTCGCAACAAGTCTCAGAGCAGGAAAACGCGGTGGTCACAACCACCACAACAGCCACCAGCCCAACCGTCGGCGAGATGCGTAAGAAGCTGGTGGATCTTGAGACAGAGCGCGCGGCCCTTCTCGACAAGGTGACCGAGGCTCACCCCGGCGTCGCCGAGACGGACGCGCAGATCGAGTGGGTCAGGCAGCAGATCGAGGACGAAGTGACCGACGCCGTCTACTCCGAAACGCGTATCCGGAACCCCCTCGGGCAGCGACTGCTGGAGCAGCTAACAGAGACCCAGGTCAGACTGGTTGCCGACGAAGCCCGACTCGCAGCCACGGAAGCTGCGTTGGGACAGGCCCAGGCCGAGCTTTCCCGAGTGCCTGACGTGGAGCAGCGGGCTGCACAACTCCAGCGAGAGGTGCAGCTTGCGGAGAAGAGCTACCTGGCACTTCTGGAGCGCTCGCAGCAGCTGCACTTGGCCCAGGTCTCGGAGGTCGCTGGAGCAGACATCCTGGACTACGCCCGCGTGCCTGCTGGGCATGTGTCGCCCAACAAGCGGCTGACGATGATGATGGCGCTGTTCATCGGCCTCATCCTCGGGCTTGCGCTGGCCTTGCTGGTCGACCATCTGGACAACACGGTCAAGGATCCAGCCGAACTGGAGCGGCTGTACGGGGTCCCGGTGCTGGCAATCGTGCCGCGCATACGCGGGGGTGAGTCTACCGATCCACTGAAGCTGCCCCTGTCAGGGGACCAGAGGCTTGTGTCAGAAGCCTATCGGAGCTTGAGATCGAACCTGCGGTTCTCGTTGCCTGACGCCCAGATGAAGTGCCTTCTACTGACCAGCCCCGGAGTCGGCGAGGGCAAGACGACGACCTGTCTGAACCTCGGCTTGGCGTTCGGCGAACTAGGGGACCAAGTGGTCCTTGTGGATACCGATCTAAGGAGGCCCCGGATTGCGCAGGGCCTGGGTCTCGCCAACGAGATCGGTCTGACGACGTGCGCCATTGGCGAACAGCCGCTCGCAAGTGCCCTCCGAGAGACTCCCTACGACAACGTGAGGGCCCTGACCTCCGGGCCCATTCCGCCCAATCCGCCGCGTGTGCTGGAATCAGAAGGGATGAAGCGAGTGTTGGCGGAGCTGCGTCAGGCCGCCGACTTCATCATTCTGGATTCGCCCCCGGCCGCGCTTCTGTCCGATGCGCAGGCACTGGCTTCGCTGGCGGACGGAGTGGTGCTCGTCGTGGAGTTCGGAAGGACGCGACGCCCGCTCGTTGAGCGGGCGCTGGAACTGCTGAACCGTACCGGCACGCCCTGCCTTGGCATTGTGATGAACAAGGTCGCGACAACGAGAGACGGCTACGGGTATTACTACTACTACTACGGCGGGTACTACCGCTACGAAGAAGGGCTCGAAGGTGAGCAGCAAGACTCCCCCGAACGATGAGAAGCCAGTGGTGTCGCGACGTAAGGTCTCCGGAAGCACCAGCAACCAGTCGGCCATCCCCTTCCACAAGCCCTACTTGGGCCGCGGCGAGGAGAACGCCGTACTGCGAGTGCTCCGGTCCGGTTGGTGGACGATGGGACCGGAGACGCTGAAGTTCGAGCACGACTTCGCGACCTATGTAGGCAGCGAACATGCCGCTGCTGTCAGTTCGGGCACTGCCGGAATGCATCTCGCCCTGCTCGCCGCCGGCATTGGGCCCGGCTGCGAAGTCATCACAAGCGTCAACACGTTCTGTGCCACGCTGGAGGCGATCGAGTACACCGGCGCACATCCCGTGCTGGCCGATGTCGAGGAGGATACCCTCAACCTCTCACCCACCGAGATCGAACGGAAGATCACACCTCAGACCAGGGCTATCTTGGGCGTTGACTTCGCCGGTCACCCGTGCAACATGGACGCCATCCGCGTGATCGCGAAGCGACATGGTCTGTTCTTGCTAGTGGACGCCGCCCACTCGATGGCTGCCCAGTACCGGGGCAGGCCGGTTGGCGGCGTGGCTGATGCGACCGTGTTCAGCTTCTACGTAACCAAGCCGCTGGCAACTGGTGAGGGTGGCATGGTGACCACCAATACGGCGGAGTGGGATGAACGGATACGCGTACTCCGCCTGCATGGTATGAACCGTGATGCCTGGAAACGACACGGGAGCGCACGATCGTGGTACTACGAGGTCGAGCATCTGGGCTACAAGTGTAACATGACCGATCTACAAGCAGCCCTCGGGCGAGTGCAACTGCGGCGTCAAGAGACGTTGCGCCGACGCCGGGACGAGATCGCCGCGGCCTACCGCGAGGGCTTCGCGGACATCCCCGAGGTAACACTACCAGCGGCCCGCCCAAATGTCCGCCATGCGTGGCACCTCTTTGTGATCAGAGTGCGTGACGGATCGGGGGGGAGCCTCCGCGACGCGGTTATCGCAGGCCTGGCGGAAGACGGGATCGGGGCGAGCGTGCACTTCATACCAATGCACTACCATCCCTACTACGCCAAGCGCTGCCGACACGAACGCGGGGACTTCCCCGTCGCGGAGAGGGCCTTCGAGGCCATGTTGTCGTTGCCGATCTTCCCCGCCATGAAGCGCCGAGACGTCCAACGGGTGATCGAGAGCGTGCAGTCCGCGATCGCTCGGTAGGGAAGTACTCCCCCGGCGTGTGGTGCAGGATGCCGGCCGGACTCAGCCAGGCAACGCTCAGGCAGCTCAGCCGGATCGCGTGTCGAAACAGAGCGGTCGCGCTTGCTCCGTCGCGTCACCGCGAATGGCACTAG
>CBFDAZ010000668.1:0-3327 GCA_965602825.1 uncultured bacterium | reverse complement strand
CCAGATCAGGTTGTGTGCGGACTGCCGCGGCTGCGATCTCCGCCTTCGCCGTCTCGCGGGCAGCCGCGTCATCAATCCGATCCGCCAGACTCAACGCCAGCTCGGGCTCGTCGATGGTCAGCATCCTGACCGCATCGGGCAGGGCCGCCTGGACGAGCGCCGGGCGCTTGCCTTCCATTGTCTCTATGAAGTCGCGCGCCACATCCTGAGCCGCCGCCAGAGCAGCCGAGGCGATCTGTTGCTGTATCGAGGGGGAATCCGTTCTCCGGACTTCCACCCAGGCGTCCTCCAGAAGCTCCCGCTGTGCCTGCGGGCCCGGGTGAGCGTCGCTGCGGGCCACCCGACACTGCGTCGAGTAGCGCCTGACCGGGGGCCACACACCGGTCAACACACTCAGTGCGTAGGGCGCGTCCAGGTCCACGACTCCCACGGCGACTTCCGCCAGTATGAGGCCTTGGTCCCGAGGATCCTCGATATCGCTCTCTACCGACGCCCGGGCCTCCCGCGCAAGGGCCAGGGCCTCCTCTTTCTGTCCCGCCTTGGCCAGGCCCCCGAGGGCTGCCGCTGCCGCCAAATTCCACTGCAAGGGCGTCTCGATGCGATCGAGCAGCCGCACGGCCTCGCCTGGCTCCCGTTGGCTGATACGCTGCACTACCAGCCGCCACGCCAGGTCGCGCGCATCGCCGGCCGGGATCCGGTCGGCGATCTCCTCCGCTCGACGAAGGTCGTACCCGGCGGCACCCTCAGCCGCATAGGCCAGGGCCTCGTGATGGGTCACCGGGTCGCCGATCGTATCCGCCCACAAGACAGCAACCTCCACCGCCTTCTGCTCGTCCTCACCGATGTCCATCCACACCAGGCGCGCCACTTCCCTCTCAACCATGCGGCGTACCGGGAGATTGTCGATCTTCTCGACGATGTCGATCGCCTCGTCGAGATCGGTCAGCGCCTCCATGGCAACGATCCGGCCCAGGGCCTCCAGCACGGCCGACCGGTCTCCAACACGAATCAGCGTTGCCAGACCCAGAAACCGATTGTCCCGGGCCAGCCCCTCCGCGGCGCGCGCCATTGCCTGGGACTGCTGGTGCGTCGCCACCTCGCCCTCGACAAGCCCCAGCGCGCGTCGGGGATCGAGTCTGGCCAACTCCCCCGCCACCCGTCCGACCGCGTCGGCTCGCAGCGGAGCCTCCTCGATCGATTGGGCTACGGCGAGAGCGGCCTCCAGCAACCGGAGGGCTTCATCCGGGTCCCCGGTGCTCGTCTGGGCCGTCATCGGCGGTATTGAGGTTACGAGCAGAACAGCAGATAGCAGCACAGCAGTCATGAGGCGGACTCCCACTCAAGTCCCCGGCCGGTGCCGTTCACCACAAACCATAGAGACGCCAGCCCGGAGCTTACTGTTCAGAACAAAGATGGCCCACAATATGTGCCCCGTCAAGAGGGCAAATCTGCGCCACACGCGAAGTCGGGCCGCCGGAGGAAGCCAGCCCAACATGCGACACGCCGACCCGATCCTCGTGGGCGTCGCCGGGGGCTCGGCGAGCGGCAAGACAACTCTCGTCGATGCCCTCAAAGGGTCGCTCGCCGGATCGTCCGTCTCCCTGCTGCACCACGACGACTACTACTTCGGCCGCCCCGACCTCCCGCTTGCCCAACGGGCCGAGCTGAATTTCGACCGCCCCGCGGCGCTCGACAACCGACGGTTGTCCCGTCACCTGAACGCCCTGCGAGCAGGACGGCCCGTTCGCTGTGCCCGCTACTGCTTTGTGACGCACTCCCGGCTGCCCGAAACGCGCCGCATCGAGCCGGCGGACATCGTGATCGTCGAGGGCATGCTGTTGCTGGCCGTCGCTCGGCTGCGGGAGCTCCTGGATGTCAAGGTACTCGTCGATGCGCCCGCGGACATCCGTCTGGCGCGACGCGTCCTGCGAGACACAGGGCCCGAGCGACGCCGGACTCTCGAGTCGGTGGTGAGACAGTACCTGACAACGGTGAGGCCGATGCACGAACGCTACGTAGCCCCCTCAGCAGCCTTTGCCGACGTCGTCGTCACCGACGCGAAAGCCCCTTCTCAGGTGCGTCAGGTTGCTGCTTTGATCAATCGCCGGCGTCGCTGAGGTGTAGACGCATTTGGCCTCGTGTCGGGCGTCCCCCGGATTCCTGCGTCGGCTCGGCGGGCATGGTGATTCGGCGAGCCAAAGGAAGGCCAGTCCGCAGGTACTTCGGAACACACTCGCCAATGACCTTCGCCCTGGGAGGGATACTCTGTGGACTACGAACGGGTTCTCGTCTTTGGCGCCCATCCGGATGATGAGATCACAATGGCCAATGCCATCGCCAAGATGGCCGATCGAGGCGTTGAGGTCACGGTCGCCATCTACACCGATGGCTGCGAAGGCTACCCCGACCCGAGCATGGCCGACAAGATCGTCGAGATGCGCGCCGCCGAGCAGGCAGAGTGCGACAAGGTGCTGGGCATCGCCCGTCGAGTGCGCTTCGGCCGGCCCGACATGGCGCTGGTGAACGACAAGCAGACGTTCCTCGACACGATTGAGGTCATCCGGGACGTGGGGCCCGACGCCATCTTCACCCACGGTCCGTACGACAACCACCGCGACCACCTCAACACCCACGCGATTTCCGTGGAGGCCCGCTGGCAGGCCGGCCAGCCTGTCGCGGCACGTCTCGGCGAGCCGTGGCGAACGCCGCACCTGTACTACTACAAGGCCGTCATCGACCCGCTTCCGCGTATTGAGTGGGATGTCACCGGCTATGCCCACAAGCGGCCCGAGGCTCTGGCAACACAGGTCTCGCAGCACACCCTCTTCGGACGTACGCGCGAAGATTTCCTCGCCGAGGCCAAGCGCATACAGGAAGCACGCCCGAAGTCCTCCGTCACGTTCTGGGTCGCTGAGAAGGAGCGCTGGAAGGAGTTTCCCCCTCGCGGGACCTAATACCCGGCGTCGTTCGTCGAAGACCGTCCATCGGAGAGGTCAACATGATTCGAGCAGCAATCGTCGGTTGTGGTCACATCGCAACACGCCACGCTGGTGCCTACCAGGAGGCGGAGAACGCGGAGTTCGTGTGCGCCGTTGACCTGGACCAGGCGCGCGCCGACGCCTTTGCCGAGCAGTACGGTGTCAAGGCCTACTACTCGATCGCCGACATGGTCGCCAATGAGAAGATCGACGCGGTCTCCGTGTGCACCAAGGGTGAGGAGAATGGCGGAGACCACCTGGTCCCGACCCTCGAGTGCCTCGACGCCGGGCTCCACGTCCTCTGTGAGAAGCCCCTCTCCAACAAGATCGATGAGTGCGAGAAGATGGT
>CBFDAZ010000667.1:0-3364 GCA_965602825.1 uncultured bacterium | reverse complement strand
TACTACCGCTGCCAGCAGGAGGTCACGGCCGACGACATCGAGCTGTTCTGCGCCGCGGCGAAGGAAGCGACCGGAGGGCGCGCGCTGGGCGGGGTGTTCTACGGCTACTTCTACGGGGTCATGCCGCAGACGCAAGGCGGGCATCTGGAGTTGGAGCGGCTGCTGAAGTCGCCAAACATCGACTACTTCGCGGCCCCATATGACTACAGTCACCGACTGATGGGCGATGACGGGAGGTACCGCGCGATCGTCGACGCCTTCCCGCTGGCCGGCAAGGTCCACATGGTCGAGGCCGATACGCGAACCCATCTGCACCCCCTCAACGAGCACGGGAGAGTGGCCGATCAGGAGGCCTCGGTCGCGGCGATCCGGCGCGAAGTGGCGACGGCGCTCGTCCACGGCAGTGCCCTGTGGTGGTGTGACTTCGGCGCCGACGGCTCCGGCGGCTGGTACGATGACCCGGTACTCATTGGCGAGGTTAGGCGATTGGTGAAGCTGGCTCAGGAGCGGCTGAAGCAGCCGCGCAAGCGCACGGCCGAGGTCGCTCTGCTCTGCGACCTCGAGAGCTGCTACTCCCTCGCCGACGGGGCGGCCATGCGGACCCACTACCGGCTCGTGGATGAGGTGACCACCGAACTCTACCGGACCGGCACCCCCTTCGATACGTTTCTGCTGTCTCAGATCACCGAGACCGACCTGTCGCGGTATCGCCTGCTCATCTTCCTCAACACGTTGCGCGTTGACCCGGCCACGAAACGAGCAGTCGCCAGGGCCGCGAAGGATCGCACAGTGCTCTGGCTGTGGGCGCCGGGGATCACGGACGGCGAAGGCTTCGGGCCGGAGCTAGTCGAGGAGCTGACCGGTCTGAAGGTCGCGCTGCGGGGCAAGGGCATCGCCGCCTCTGTCGTGACGTGCGATGACCCACACCCGCTGACCGAGCGCCTGCCTTCGCGCGCGGCCTGGCAACTGGAGGCGCAGACGGCCGAGCGGATTGAGGCCGCCCTTGAGGCGGAGAGCTGGTACAATCCTCGCGACGAGCAGACGATGGAGGAGCAGTACGCCCGGTTTGAGTGGCAGATCGGCGAGGGCGGCTTCCGCTGGGAGTTCGGCACCACGAGCTCCTGGACTGACATCCATCTTCAGGCCCAGATCGAGCGGTGTGATGGTGTCAGCCTGGGTGTTGCCGGCGAGGGCATTGCCGACGGGCTGGGCTTGCGGGTGGTCGTGAAGGGTGCTGATGGAGGGGAGTTCGTCGCGCCCTCGTTCAGCGTGACGGACACGCTCGAGACGCACGTCCTGCCATTCCACGCCTTCCAGAAGGCCTCGTGGGACAGGACCGAGGCGACGGCCATCCGCTTCCCCCTCAGAGGCATGAAGTTCGTGCTGAATGGCACCCAGGGCGGCCGGCTGGGGACACTCGTACTGAGCGACATATCCGCCGTATCGGGTGAGTTGTCTCAACGCGAGACGCGCAGCTACGGCGATCCCGCCAGCGCCTGTCCGGTCCTCGTCGTGGATGATCCGGATGCCACAGCACTCGGGCGTGATGCGGCGACGGACGAAGTGCTGCTGGCCTGCACGGGCAGATCGGGTAAGCGGAGCGTGCTGTCCACCGTGCCCTACGTGCCTCGCGAGGTCCTTGCCGCGCTGATGGACGAGGCCGGCGTGTGTCGGTATGTGGACTCACCCGATGTCATCGTGCGAGCTGACTCGGGGCTCGTCTCACTGCACACGGCGGCAGGCGGCGACTACGAGCTGCGGCTGCCTGTGCCGGCGGCGGTTCGTGACGCGCTGACGGGGGAGATCATCGGCAAAGGGCGGCAGATACGCGTGTCCTTGCCTGCTTCGTCAACGACGCTGCTGGCGCTGGAGCCGGCGCGGTAGCCTGGGGGGCCAGCGACAGCCGACGAGAGAGTCACGGCGGACATCCCACCATCGGGAGCATCCTCATGGACAAGGTCAAGGTCGGCATCCTCGGACTGCGCCGAGGCTTCACGCATTTGCGCAACTTCCTGTACGTGGAGGGAGCCGAGGTGATCGGTGCGTGTGATCGGTTCGAGATGTACCGGGAGAGAGGGGAGGAGCTGCTCGCGCCCGCGGGCGGGAAGGTGGTCGAGGAGTTCGAGGACCTGCTGGCGATGGAGCCCGATGCCGTCGCAATCGCCAGCAACGGAAAGTGCCAGGTGGCGCACGCCTGCCAGGCGATGGAGGCCGGGTGCCACGTCGTTTCCGAGGTCCCGGGCGCCAACTCGGAGGAGGAGTTGATACGCCTGCGGGATGCGGTGGAGGCCACGGGCAAGACCTACATGTTCGGGGAGAACTCGTGCTTCCTGGATTTCCTCCGCTACTGGCGGAAGTGGATCGTGGAGGACCGCTTCGGGCCGATCTCCATCGGGGAGGCCGAGTACTTGCACTACTTGCCGAGTACGCTGCACGCGCCGGACGGAAGCGTCCTCTCCCCAAGCCAGGCGAAGGCCGAAGGGCGCACCGACTGCGTACCCGTCTGGCGGGCCGATCAGCCCCCGATCCAGTACTTGACCCACGACCTGGGCCCGCTTCTGGAGGTCCTCGATGACCGGGTGGTCTCGGTCTCCTGTCGCAGCGCTCCGTGGCGCTGCAAGGAGGCCCCGCTGCGGTCGGACGGGCAGATCGCGCTCTTCCACACGGCGAAGGGCAACCTCATCAAGGTCATGGTGACGCTCAACACCCGTCGCCCGAGCGAGCACCGGTACCGGCTGTTTGGTACCGAGGGGAGCGCCGAGTGGTTCAGCTACGAGGGGTTCTGCCGGCGGCTGAGCCGCGACCGCGAGGAGCGGGAAGGCTGGGAGCGCATCGACATCGGCTCGGCGGCCCGCGAGGACGACACCTCGACCGGCCATGGCGGCACCGACCTGAAGGTCGCGCGACACTTCACCGAGGCCCTCCTGGCGGGAAAGCCGCCGCCGATCGACGTCTACCGAGGGATCGAGTACTCACTGCCGGGGATCATCGCGAACAAGTCGGCCGAACTCGGCGGCGTGCCACTCGCCGTACCGGACCTGCGGCGAGAGCCGTTCACCGGTACTACGTTCTGGGATACAGTCGCGCTGCCCGAGATCGAGCCGGAACCGGAAGCCGGATGAGGCGCACGACGCTGTGAGGCGAGCGATGCAGCGGGGTCTGTGGATCTGGCGACTGGGCTTTGCGCTGGTCGGTATAGGGGTCTACTGGCTGGCATTCCCCTCGGCGCTGCAGAGGCCCGTGTTCATCCTCTACGACATCTCAGCGCTCGGCGTGGTCTGCTCGCTCGGAGGAAGCCTCATTGGGCGGTTGGCCGCGAGGCGCCTGAGGTGCGGAGACCCGGTCCGGGCGCTCGCACTGCTTG
>CBFDAZ010000666.1:0-3375 GCA_965602825.1 uncultured bacterium | reverse complement strand
TCCACCGTGTACCTCGACGCGGTCAAGGCCCTGCGCGAGCTGACGCCGCCCGTCCACGACATCTCAGTCTCGCTCGGCGACGCCGACATGACACTGCCCGTGACGCTTGAGCGGGGGCAGACCATCCTGTTCCGGGGCATGGACGATTGCACGCTGTATGAATGGGGGAAGGAGCCGATGCCCGTCTCCCCGACCGGAACGGCGCCCGTGCTGGCCCAGGGGGAGCACGAGATGCGGGTGAGTGTAGCCGGGCAACTGACCCATTCGCTGATCGTGCGGGTTGCGAAGGTGTATGAGTGAGACCCGGCGAGATGCGCGATCGGTGGTTCCGTGCGAAGTAGGGGCGCGATTTATCGCGCCCGCCGCTGTCACCTCATGACCTCAAGAGGAGATCTCGCCGTGTCTGATTTCAACCTGTGGGTCGGCGGCTGTTGCCACGTACACACTGACATCCAGCATGGCCGTCGGAGCCTCGCGGAGGCAATCGATCAGAGCGAGCATGGCGGTGATCTCGGTGGGCCCCCGTTTAGCTGGGACATCATGCTGCACCTGGGTGACCTGACCGGGGAGCAGGGCACACCGCAAGACCGCCACGGTGAGGAGGTGCTGAGGCAGTTCGCCGCGGCGGAGCTCCACTCGCGCGAGTGCTTCTATAACCTCCTCGGCAACCACGACGGCAGCGGGCCGGAGGAGCCAACGCAATGGTGGTTCCGCAAGTGGATCGATCCGACGGGCGAGAACACAGACGTCTCCGGCGTCCGAAATGAGGCTCGTCCGTATCCTGTCCAGGGGACCTGGGAGCGCTACACGATTGCCGTCGGCAACATGCTGATTCTGATGCTGGGCGACCGTAACGACGGCGGCCCTCCCGCCGGGCGGCGGAACCGCGGCGGCTACCCGGCAGGGAAGGTGACGCGCGAGACATTCGATTGGTGGCGGCAGACGGTGGAGGCCAACCAGGACAAGATCCTCATCACCTGCCACCATCACATGCTGAAAGACACGACCGTTGCCTCGGGCCTGTGGGAGGGGATCGAGGGCCGCTACCATGGGCGGTTCGACGACGGCGCTCCCCAGGGCGCCTCCCATATCTACTTCGTGGGCGACGAGCCGGACAGCCCCGCCTTCACCGACTACCTGCAGGCCCATCCCGGCGCCATCGACCTCTGGCTCGGGGGCCATACTCACGCCAATCCGGATGACACCTACGGGGACAAGTCCCACATCGAGGAGAAGTGGGGCGTCACCTTCATCAACTGCGCCGCGATGACGAAGCACCACGTGATGCAGAAGGCCGTGCCTCTGACCCGCCTCTTCACCTTCCGTCCGGGCAGCGACGCCGTCACAGTCCGCTGCTACCTTCACACCGACGACTACGCGCCGCAAGGCTGGTACGACAAGGTGCGGAGGGACGTCCCGCTGCGGACCGCCTTCTCCACCGCGTAGAAGAGGCTCTCCCGCCCATCTCGGTCGCTGAAGGGACTTCCCCGCCCGCCACAGAAGGCCACCCGCAACGCCGCAACCGTCGCGTCCTCCGCCACGCCGACCGCCGACTCAAGGAGCCTACCTCCATGACCAACAAAGAGCGCGTCCTCGCCTCCCTCAAGCACGAGCAGCCCGACCAGACGCCTTACTGCATCGGCTTCACCCAGAAAGCGATGGCCGCGATGGTAGAGCACTACGGCGGAAACGACTTTCTGCAGCAGATCGACAACTGCTTCCACCATGTCGCCGCCAATCCGGGCGCGAAGGACACCTGGCTGGACGAGAACACCTGGCAGGATGAGTTTGGCGTCCAGTGGGACCGGAGCATCGACCGCGACATCGGCAATGTCTGCAACTGCGTGATCCCGGAGCGAAACCTGGACGACCTGGAGCTGCCCGACCCACGCGCCCCCGGCAAGTTCGAGGGCTTCGCCGAGCGCTGCGACGCCGGGCAGGACCGGTGCGTGCAGTTCTCCATCGGCTTCTCCCTGTTCGAGCGCGCCTGGACGATGCGCGGGATGGAGAACCTGTTCGTGGACATGGTCGAGGCGCCGGCTTTCGTCGAGGGGCTGCTGGACGCCATCTGCGACTACAACGTCGCCCTCGTCGAGCAGGCGGTGCAGTACCCGATCGACACGGTCCACTTCGGCGATGATTGGGGTTCGCAGCGGGGCCTGCTCATGGGGCCGGGCCTGTGGGAGCGCTTCCTGCAGCCGCGCCTGGCGCGCCAGTATGCCGCGGGCAAAGATGCCGGCAAGTTCGTGACGATCCACTCCTGCGGCATGGTGCAGGAGGTCTTCCCGCAGCTCATCGAGATCGGCCTCAACTGCTTCAACCCGTTCCAGCCGGAAGTGATGGATGTCTACGAGATGAAGCGCCTGCATGGCGATCGCCTGAGCTTCTGGGGCGGCGTCAGCACGCAGAAGCTGCTGCCCTATGGCACGCCGGACGAGGTGCGGACGGAGGCGAGGCGCTTGATGGCCGAGGTGGGCAAGGACGGCGGCTACATCATCGCCCCCGCCCACGCGATTCCCGGCGACGCGAAGCCGGAGAACATCATGGCGCTCATTGAGACGGTCAACGACCAGTAGGAAGGCTCAGAAGAGCATGCCCAGGCCATGGTTCGCCGGACGGGCCGGGGCCTCGAAGATTCGCGTGGGGCAGGCTTCCAGCCTGCCGCCGTTCCCGGGCGTTCTGTGCTGACCGCCACGTTCGCCGTGAACAGCCGTCACCGGAGGTCATTACCATGAAAACGCTATTGCTGTCCGTCTGCCTGTCCCTGGTAGGGACGGCACTGGCCGCTGAGCACCGGTCCGCCACCGTTCTGTGGCGCGGGGTCGAGCAGTTCGAGCAGGCCGAGACCGACAACACCATGAGTGCCGCCGTGCGCCGGCCCGGGGTCGCGGGCGAGGTCTCGATGGACGCCGTCTACCTCCACCCGCTGAACGAGGGCCGGGGGATGGTCCGGTTCCCCGAGCAGGAGTGGAGCTTGCGGGCCGGTCAGTGCCTGTTCCTCCTCACTCATGTGGGCATCGCGGATGGCTTCAGTTGGGAGGATGAAGAACACCCCGCCGACGGCGCCCGCTTCTACGTGACGGTTGACGGGGAAGACGTGGCGGCCAGGGAGGTGAAGGCAAGCCGGTGGCTGCCCGTCGCCGCGCAACTGCGGCCCGCGGCGGAGCGTGCGGACGCCGTGAAGGCCACACTCACGCTCGCCACCGATCCCGGACCCGCCAACAACGTCAACTACGACTGGGCGATGTTCGGGGAGCCGGTGGTCGTGGCGCTGAACGGGGAGACCTTGCGGCAGGCCTCCGCGGTCGCCGGGCCGAGCGGCGTGCTCGTCGTCCAGGTGGAGAGCGGCGAGGGGCAAGTGGTTGTCGAGGGCCT
>CBFDAZ010000665.1:0-3379 GCA_965602825.1 uncultured bacterium | reverse complement strand
CAACGGAAGAGCCGAGGTGGTGCTCCGTGCTCAGTCTGCTGACGTTACTGCTCCTCCCGACGGTTCGCTGCCCGACGGCTGAGCTGCCGCCGGAGCAGACGGCCATACTGAATCGGCTGCGCGGCCCGGTGCTCGGCGCAGACGAAGTGCAGTACCGTGCAACGATCACCATGCCGATGGGCGATGACCGTCCGTTGGTGATCGTGGCCGCGTATCAGGTCGTCGGCCTGCGCTGCACGATGAGGATCACTGAGGCCTCCAGGCTAGTCCCCTTCCTCCCGTCGCCGCTGGCGGGCAGCGCCTACGTCTGGGAGCCTGGGTCCGCAAGGCTGACCGGGGCTGACGCTGTCGAGTTCAAGCCCCAGCCGGCTTCGCCCCTCACCGTGGACCCTGGCAAGCCACCGTGGGACTTCGAGTTCCTGGCTCCGTATCTCTTCGCGGCTGCGACGCTCATCGATCCGGCCTCCTTCACCTGGCATGAGACGGGAGAGAAGACCGACGAGGGCTGGGAGGTGTTCGGAGCTCGCCTGCGAGAGCCGTTGAAGCCGACCGAGCCGCACACGATCAGCGGGTACCGCTACTACTTCGACACGACTCAGGATGCGATCGTGCGTGTCGTCGGCCTCAATTCCGAGGGCCAGAGCGTCTACGAAACCGTCTACAGCGACCTCAAGGAGCTTCCCGATGGCAGTGCCATCCCGCTGAGCAGCACAACCACCGTGGCCGCGGGTGAGGCCGAGGCCCGCGTCATCGAGAAGGGCGGCGATGTCCCCGCGACCGCGCCATGCGCAGGTCTCGTCATCACAACCGACTACGAGTGGTTCGACACACCAGGCATACGCCTGCCACTCAGTCGGGACGTGCGCGACCATGGGGGCCGCCTGCTGTGCTCGTTCACGTTCTACGACCATCGCGTCCGGTAGGCTCCACTCGTCTCCCTCGAAAGAGGTGCCGGCTGTCCCATCGCGAACTTTGTGGTGGCCGCCGTGCCCGCCCATTCCATCCCCTGAGCGCTGGCGGCGGAGCTGTGCTCGATGGACCTGCCGCGATGGCCGAACAGGCTGTGTGCGTCTCCGTGCCGCCCGGCTGAGTCTGGGCGTCTGCTGGCTCTCCCCGTCTTGCTCCTGCCCTTGCTGCCATGGGCGCAGCCCCGGCCGGAACCTGCCGGAGTAGATCAGCCTCTGGAAGTCGGAGAGCTGCGCGAACGCCTGCGCGATGGTCCCGGCCCGGTCCGGATCGTTGTGCTTGGAGACTCCCTGACCGCCGGCTGGGGGGCTGAGGACCCCGCAACCGAGGCCTATTGCGCGGTCTTCGCCCAGGGCTTGCGCGCACGCCATCCGAACTGCACCATCGAGCTGATAGCCGCGGGCGGCCCAGGCGACCCGTCGGACGTGGGCCTGATCCGCGTCGAGCGCGAGGTGATCGGCCGTCGCCCGGATGTCGTTGTCCTGCAGTTCGGCGGGAATGACCAGCGCCTCGGGCGAAGCCCACAGCACCTGATCGACGACCTGACAACGCTGATCCGCACCGTCACCGGCCCCCGCCTCAATGCAGCGTGCATCGTGGCTGCGCCCCCGATGGACGACGTGGACCCTAACAGCCCCTTCGTCCGTGCCGCGATCTTCGCGGCGGAAGGCGAGAGGGTACCTGTCGCCAACCTCGATCAAGCCCTACGTGACGCAGACCGTGATTTCCGGGGGCCCTTCTGCTTGGGAGGTCACCCCGGCTCCTACAGCCACATGCTGATGGGCCGGGAGTTGCTGCGAGCCTGGGACCGCCTTCTGGGGGAGGAATCCCCGTTGAGCGTCGAGATCGAGGGCTATAGCAGCCTTCTCGAACCTGGCGACCTCCCGAGGCTGCACGTCGCCGTCCACAGCGTCTCGGACCACACCCTCGACACGCAACTCGAGTATGGCCCCGGGTTGCTTGCGGGCCGCGAGAGCTTCGCGCTGGAGCCCGGCCAGCAGGGGGACATCACGCGCGAGATCGGCCTGCCGGAGCTCACGCCTGCTGCCCGCACCCGGAGCTTCAAGCTGTGGGCAGTAGCTCGGGCGGAGCAAGCCCAGGCCAGTGCCCTCGACGTCAAGTGGCTGGCCGTGGCGCCGGTCATCTGCCCGGATGAGGCTGAGAGCATGCTGGAACCCGAGCAGCTTACGTGGCACCGCCTGTCGGCGGACTCACTCGTGTTCGGCCAGGACCTCTGGGAAGGTGATCGGGACCTCAATGCTCGGTTTGCCCTTGCCTGGTACCAGGGGCGCCTGATCGTCAAAGTGGAGGTCACCGACGACGACCTATCCCCTGCCTCGGCAAAGGAACCCGTGTCTTTCGGAGACTCCGTTGAGGTGTGTCTTGACCTGAGGCCGCCATCGGATCAGGGGAAGCCGGTGTACTCGAAGGATGTCGTCCTCCTGCTTGCCAGGCCGGCCAACACCAAGGGCGGTTCAACCGACTGGTCGCCGCTGGACGGCCTGACGCGCCGCCTCGTCGGCGTGTCTGCTTCCACCGAGCTACGGCTGGACGGCTACGCGGTCACCTTCGCCATCCCCAAGCTCGCCCTCGCTCGCCCCGGCCAGGACAGCGTCAGTGGGATTGGCTTCGACATCCACGTCAATGATTCCGACTTCGGACACGGCCGGGACTGCCAGATGGTCTGGGCCGGTACCGCCGACAACTACCTCAACCCCGCCCGACTGGGGGCTCTGGTTGCACCCGCCGACGCTCCCGCGCTCTGGCGCGTATCGCTGCGCTGAACTCCCGCCATCAAAGGTGAGGTGTCTTGGACATGGGAACCAGCGAGCAGGACACACCCGACGCTCCGCAGGAGACGTCACCCGATACGGCCGACAACACCCCCCGTCGTACGAAGCCCGCAACGATATGGCTCGTTGTGGCACTCGTGCTCATCGCCGTGGTTGCCGCCCTGTCCTCGGCGGTCCACACCTACCGCCGTGAACAACGCCGCCGCACGCAGCACACGGCGGCGGAACCCACGCCGGAGAAGCGAACGATGCCCGACGTCGTCGGGTCGGAGGACGCGGGCCTGAAGATCGAGGCGTGCCTGGGCCCCTGCATCGAGGCCTCGTTCGACCCCCTGGCCAAGTGCGCCGAGGCGTGGCCCGATAAGGTCAGAGCTGAGTTCATTCCGTACATGGCCCCCGAAGGCACAGAGTTCGTCAGCGAACACGGTGAGGAACTGGCGTGCATCTGCTTTAACGGGGAGAACCGGTTCACATTGGGAGAGGGCGATACGAGCCGGGAGGTGCATCTCTCCGGCCCGCCCGGGGGCGAGTACACGATGGGTGACCTGGCCGAGGTGCTCCGGATGCAGATGCAGAAGCTCTATGGCGAGCTCCCGCCGGACTTCGAGGAGCGAGTGGCA
>CBFDAZ010000664.1:0-3380 GCA_965602825.1 uncultured bacterium | reverse complement strand
GCACGGTTCGAACGGGAGGGCCGGGGGTGAGAGCCCCCGCCCGACCCCAATCGGAGGACCTCCGCCGTCAGCGGGTCGTCGTGACGGCGCACCTCCTGGTGCGCCATGTTGGCCTCGCGCGGACGTTCGGTCGGGGGAGGTACATGGCGGAGGAGGACCTCCGCCGTCACGGGAGGACCTGCGCCGTCACGGAGGACCTTCGCCTCCACCCCCAACGGCCTCTTTGCCGCAGCCTGTGTGGGACTCAGGGGAAGACCACGAAGTAGCCCTCGAACGAGTTGAACGAGAGGTCGATGGTTGTCTTGCCATCGCTACTGACGTGAGCGTCCACTGGTCGCATCTCCCCCGTGGTCGGGTGCCACAGCTCCGGCTGGCCTTGGCAGCGGAAGGTTACCGTGCGGCGGACCGGCTGGTCGTCGCAGTTCGCGAGGAAGTACAGGTGGCGGCCATCCTTCTCCCGATGGCAGTAGAGGAGCGTCTCGCACGGCTCGTCAAGGGAGACGTCGGCAGGACAGGACTCCTCGATCAGAGGCGGGAGGAGACCGGGATCTCTTACGGGCAACAGGCATTTCGCATCGAGAAGGCCGGGCCAGAGCTCCCGGATCGCCTCGGTGTCTTCCGCTGACAGGCCGAACTCGGGCGCAGGCTGGACGAACAGAACACATCCCCCAGCCGCCGCGAAGTGACCGATCTGCTCGAATACCTCGCGTGGGATGGCCCTGGCGGCGGGCACCACGAGGCAGCGGAAGGCCTCATCCCGGATGCGCAGGGCCTCGCCGGCGATCTCCGCTTCCAGGATCGCCTGGTCATCCACGATGTCATAGTCCCGCTGGTGCTGCAAGAGCACGTTGCACGTGTCAGCGAAGGCCTGGTGGATCCGGACAATCTCCTCGCCGGGCGCCTGCTGCGGCTTGTCGGTCGGCACGTAGGCTGCCCACGCGGCGGCGATGGGGTAGTAGACCGCGACATCCGCGATGTGGCGCCCATCAGTCAGGAGCGCGCCCAACCGACCGATGTGATCGTTGAAGCGCTTCATGTCCTCGGGCGGCATCTCGTCGAGGCCGTAGTACGAGGTGATCTGGTTCAGGCCCTGGGCATACTGCCAGTTGATCGTCCCGATGCGCTGCTCGAAGGAGACGGGCTGCTTCGCCATTCGTTGGGAGTGGCTGGAGGTCTCGCTCATGCAGTATCGGCGGCCGCCCATGTGCGCAACCGAACTCACGAACTTGGGGATGGGGATGGCGTCGGACCGGACGAGCCCGTGAGGGTAGGAGCTGAGGAGGTCAATCCCCGGCACGTGCATCCGCCTCAGCGCGCGGTAGAGGTCGCCTTCGAATCCCACCTGCCAGAAGAGGTGCTCCTCCCAGAGCGCGTGCCCGGAAGAGCCGACGCCGTGTTTCTCGCACCAGGACTCGATCTGCCCGTAGAAGTTATCCTCGATCAACTGGGAAGCGGTCTGCCAGAAGCGCAGCCGTGCATAGACGCCCTCTTCGCCCGCGTCCTCGAAGGCGGCTGACATGTCCGCCCACACCGGCGATCCGTGCCGGGCCAGGTAGTCCGCCTCAAACGTCCGGCTCCACGGCACGACGGGACGCGCCGTCTCCGTCTCGGCCAGGTAGACTGTCATCAACGAGGGCTCGTCGGTGAAGAGCGCCTCGACCTCGGACATTCGGTCAGCCAGATGCTCGGCGTACCGGTCGTGCGTCACGCGGATGAAAGCTGCCGTCGCATCGCGATCCAGGAGGTTGGGGTAGCGCAGGTCATCCGAGAGGTTCGTGACGCAGTGGGTGCCCTCGTACATGACGTGCCGGTGGAGGCTGAGCACCGCCCAACGGCCCTCCGGCGCGTCGAAGGTGAGGTGCTTGCCGTCGGCCGAGGGCTCGAGGCCCGTAGTGACAGCCCGACCGAGGTCGTGGTGACCGTTCTCATCGATGGGGAGCGCTACTGCGTAGACAGGGGCGGGGTCGGTCTCGTGGTCCTGGGGCAGGACGTGGGTGATCCGGCCCTCACCTTCGGTTCGAACGCAGGCCAGGCCGACGGCTTCATACTCCGGGTGATCGCGCAGGACGATGCCCCCGGCCTTGAGACTCGGATAGCCTTTCTCGTCGTAGACCCAGACTCGCAGGCCACGTTTGCGGAGGTCGTCGAACCCGTCGAGGAAGACCTGCCAGTCCTCCTGGCTTTCGAGGTACTGGTCTGTGAAGTCGACGTTGACGACGGCGCCGCCGTAGCCACGCTCGTCAAGCAGGGCGGCCAGGCCGGGCTCTTCGGTCCGGAAGCGGCCCATACCATGGATGATCTGCAGCATGCGGTATTCTCTGGGCGGATCGGCGAATGTGGGTTTCATGTCGAGTCCTCGGATGTCATCTGGATGGAGGCAACGGACCCACCGCATCGGGTCCCGCCGACGCGGGACCCTCGTACGCCGCCCCGACGGACAGTGGCGGACGGCGGGCGCCATTCTGGCGCCCCTACGAGGGAGGCCATCTTGTAGTCCCCGAGAACCGCCAGGGATGCGCAGGCCCCATGCAAGGTCGAGCCCCATTCAGAGCGGTCGCTCGTCGCGCTCGATCCTGATGAAGTTGCTGGTCGGCACGATATGAATGGGCGACTCCCGGCACAGATCGTCGATCAACAGGTTCATCCCCACGCTGTCGCCCTGCCAATGCGGATAGCGGATGATGCTGGCGTGGTACTTCGCCGCCATCTCATTGAACTGCGGCGTCGTCTCCAGCAGCACGAAGGTGCCCACGCCGGCCTGACAGAGCGCCTCGAAGGATGCGGGGCTCGGGTTCCAGCCGCCGGCCATGGCGTAGTAGACGCGGCCCGGCGGGTCGCAGCGATCGCCGACGGGCAGTGCCACCGGTGTCCCGCGCTCCTGCAGCCAACGGCATTCGGGGATCTCCTGGATCAAGTCCACCAGATCGCCAATCGTGGCCGGAGCAGCTTCTTCGACGAGAGTCCGGATGTACCTGAGGTTGTAGAGATCGGGGGCGCCATGCAGCGTGAAGACGGGGATGTCGAGAGCTTCGGCCACCTGCACATGCCGGAAGTCGGCACCGGGGCTTCTCTCCCTCATGTCGGCGCGGACGAGCTTCTCGGCCGCGTGGTGTAGCACCCCGGCTTCGGTCATCTCGTGGACCTGCAGCCAGATCGTGTCCTCGATGTTCGCCATCCCCGTTCCGAGCCCGGTGGGATGATGGGACCAGCAGGCATCCACCGGCTCGCCGCGCTCGCGGAGGGTGTGCGCGAGGAGAATCTCCGCGCCGGTGATGTCGATGCCGACCACGAGCCCCCGAACCTCCGTGTCCGGATCGCCCGCGACGATCCGGGAGTCACCGAACGGGTTGTGCAGGCGCTCGGTGTCGAAGAGCTCCTTC
>CBFDAZ010000663.1:0-3384 GCA_965602825.1 uncultured bacterium | reverse complement strand
GCAACGCTTTCGCCCGCATGATATCGCCGATCCGGTCGTCCCCGGCTTCCCGTTCGATGGTCAGCGGCCCCGTGTACCCAATCGCCTTCAGCTTCGCTACGAAGGCCGGGATGTCCACCTGACCCTCGCCTAGCGGCGTCTCGCTCCCCAGCTCCCCCTCGGTCGCGGGCCACACACCGTCCTTGCAGTGTACACTTACCACATAATCGCTCACAGTCTCCAATGCCTCAACCGGCTTGTCCTTGCCATACAGGATCATGTTGGCAGGATCGAAGTTGATCCCTATGTTGGGCCGGTCCAACTCCCCGATGAAGTGCAGGAGTTCCTCCGCCGTCTCTTGACCCGTTTCCAGGCTCAGACCCATGCCGAGCTCAGCACAGTGGTCCGCCAACTCCTGCATGTCGGCTATCAGTTTGGCGTAGGCGGGGTCACTCTCGTCCGCCGGGACGAAGCCGATATGCGCCGCAGTCCTACTCGCGCCCAGCTTGGCCGCGAACTCCGTGGCCCGTTTGAATATCGCCTTGCGCTCTTCGACTGTGTCAGGCAAGAGGAAGCCCACCGTCTCCTTGACGGCTGCCATGTTCGCATAGCTCTCCCCCGGGAAGCCGACGAAGAGCGTCGTGGGTGTAATCCCCAGTTCGCCCAGGTGAGCCTTCAGCTTCTCGGCGTTCTCCTCCGTGTAGAATTCGGGGGGCAACGGGCCGATCTGCGTGTTGGTGATGCCCATCTCCTTGAGCTTAACAGCCGACTCGAAGGGATCCTCGATGCCCGTCGAGCACAGGAAAACGCCCACTTCCATCGGTTTCATTGCGCCCACTTCTCCCTTTCCGGCAGCGCCTTTGTGGATTAAGCAACTATAACTTCGCCTTTGGCGGTGCGGGTCCCTTCCGTCAGAAGTGACGCTCGACACAGTCTTGGCCCGACTGGAGACATCGCCTGAGGTCACCGCCGCCGGCTCGGTTGTTGCGGCAGACGTGCATGCGTTCTCCACCAGGCAGGATTCTGCCGAACAGCGGCCAATTAATGGGGCACGAGGAGTCACATCGAGGAGTCCGCTCCATGGATACATCCGACACGCCGCTCGTGGCGGCCTATGAGACCACGGCAGGCGGGCGGAGCGAGAACCAGGATCGCCATTGCGTCAGGGCACTTGATCCCAGCCGCAACCTGTGGGGATTCAGAGCGGTGGTGGTTGTTGCCGATGGCATGGGTGGACACGCCAAAGGGGCAGCGGCCGCACAACTGGCAGTGGACACGGCAGCCGAGGTGCTGGCGGCCGTGCCGGAAGATCACGAGAAGTTCGATACGGAGTTCCTCGGCGCGGAGGCCGAGGAGGTCGTTCGCCGGGTGTTCCACACCGCGAACGAACGCATCTACGAAAGCGCCGCCGAGGACAACCTGCAGGGGAACATGGGCACCACGATGACGGCCCTCGTCGTGACCGAAGAGCAGGTCGTGGTTGGCCACGTGGGCGACTCGAAGGCCTTCATCGTCTCCGAAGCAGGCATCGAGCAGATCACCCAGGACCATTCCTGGGTTGCCGAGCAGGTCAGAGAGGGCCTGATGACACCCGAGGAGGCGGCCGACTCCCCCCTGCGGAGCCATCTGACGCAGGCCATCGGGGTCGAGATAGACGTGCACCCCGATATCCGTCGGATACCGCTCAAGACCAGTGCGATGCTGATTGCGTGTTCTGACGGCCTGACCGAGGTGGTGGACGGCGAGGCCATCCGGAAGGTCGTGGCGGCTGAAGGCTCGCCTCAGCAGGTGTGTCAGACGCTCGTGTCGATGGCGATGGACGGGGGAACCAGGGACAACGTCACAGTGGGTGCGGTCTCCATAGGGTCGGTAGCCACGGAGCACGAGCCAACTGCCGCGGCGCCGCCCGACACAGTGCAGGAGGAGGCTGCCCCCTCCACCCCGCAAGCCGAAGCCCCCGATGCTTCGGAGCCTGAAGAGGACCCTGCGCTGCCGACAGCGACAGAGGACGGAGAGGGTGAGAGCACCGTGGGAGGACAGCGGTCGCAACGTCTGGCCATATTGGCTGCCACATGTATGTTCTCGCTGGTTGTAGGTTTGTTCGCCGGGAAGCTGCTCGTCGGCTTGAGATCCGGACCCCCTCCCGAAACGGAGGATGTGGGCCTCGTATCGGCTGCCGGAGAGGGCGCTGTGGTGGAACCGGCGCCAGGGCAAGCGACCGAGACCCCCGATGAGGATCCCGGCGCTGCTCCCACAACGCCGGAGGCGGCGGTGGGCCCCTTCAGTCTGGAAGTCAGGTGCGAGGAAGACCTACTCATCGTCTCGGGCACAGAGGCAGTCACCTACGACGTGTACCCGCGCGGACAACACACGGACCCCGACGCCCGGCTGGACCCCCTTGAGGGCAGCACCGCGGCCGAGGCCCGATTCCGCCTTCCCGAGGCCCCCTCGGTCGGCTGGCACGACGAATCCGTTTCCCTCACCATCGAGCGCCTGGGGGAGGGGAAGATCACGATCAGACCGACACCCGATGACCTCGACGTCTTCGTTGACCACCGCGCACGCAGCGGCGCCGACCTGGAGTCGGCGGAGGTTGAAGGACGAGAGGCCAGGATCGGCTTCTACTTCCCGCCCGGCGGCGGCACCGACGCCTACGCAGTAGCCATCGCGGACTTCGATGTCGAACGAGAAGATGTAGACGAGGAAGACTGAACCGTTGCTGACCTGCACCCGTCTACTACCGCGCTCCAGGCTTGCCTCCCGCGCAGCCCTCGTGGCGCTCCTGGGCCTCCTCCCGTCCGGCCTGGCCTGGCCCGAACTGGTCCCGAAGCCCCCGAGCATTCAGGCATCGGCGGCCATCGTGGTCCAGGCCCAATCAGGGGCAGTGCTCTACGAGAAGAACGCCTTCAAAGCTCGGCCGCCTGCCAGTCTCACCAAGATGGTCGCGGCGCTCGTCGTCGTCGATCGATGCCAACTCGACGACGTCGCGACCGTAAGCCAGCACGCCGCCTCCGTGATCGGAAGCTCGGTGGGGTTGCGAGAAGGGGACCAGATCGCGGTCGGGGAGCTGCTGAAGGGCCTCCTGCTGCCATCGGGCAACGACGCTGCAGTCTGCCTGGCCGAGCACGTTGCCGGATCGGAGGCTGCCTTTGCCGGGCTGATGAACGAGAAGGCCGCTCAGCTCACGGCCGTCAGCACGCACTTCGTGAATGCCAGCGGACTCACTGCCGAGGGGCACTACTCGTGTGCCCGGGACCTGGCCGTCTTCGCGATGGCGGTGCGTCTGGACCCCTACCTGGCAAGTATCGTTCGCCAGACGTCGGCCCAGGTCACGTGGTGTGACGGGCGGGCAGAGCAGGTCCGGAACCTCAACCGGCTGCTCCCGCAGTGCAAGGGCTGCGACGG
>CBFDAZ010000662.1:0-3391 GCA_965602825.1 uncultured bacterium | reverse complement strand
TCGCCGTCACCCTCCCTGCGCCGTGCTTTGTGTCTTCGTGTCTTCGTGGTGAGCCTCGCCGTCCTCCCCGCCAGCATCCGGCTGGCTCTGCAGCCACGCCATGAGTTCAAGTGCTTCCAGGTGGTCCGGGTAGTACTCGAGGATAGCGCTCAGGTGCTCGGCAGCGAACCGGTAGTTGCCGCGACTGATGAACTCCTGAGCGAGGTTGTACCGGGCCGGGCTGTACTCCGCATCCGCCTCGATGGCCTCGTACCAGGTGCGCACGGCCCCCTCCCGATCCCCCGAGTGCTTGAGCGCCGCTCCGAGGCAGTTGAGGTAGTCCGGTTGATCCGGGTACACGTCCAGCGCCGTCCGGCTGTGGTCGATGGCCTCTTCGTACCTCCCGACCATGACCAGTACGGCGGCCAGGTTCCCGTGGGCGATGTGCAGATTGGGGTCCAGCTCGACGGCTCGAGTCAGATGCTCGATGGCCGCTTCCGCCTCGCCCAGATCGTTGAGCAGCATCCCGACGCTGTTGTGAGCGGTAGCCGAGTCGGGTTCCAGGTCCACCGCGAGAAGCGCCTCCTCCAGGCCGCGCCGGAGATAGGGGTCCGCTTCGGCCGGCCGCCCGTTCTCCCGCAGGGACACGGCCGTCTCGCGCAGCCAGCCAGCGAAGGCCAAATGGCCATCGGTGTCGTCGGGAGCGACCTCGACCAGCCGCTCGAGGAGCTGCCCGGCGCGGGCCCGGTCCTCGGTGCGTTCGGCGGTGATGGCCTGCTTCAGCAGGTGACTTGAGGAGCAGGAAAGCTGGTCGATGGCCTCGCTCAAGGGGTCGTGAGTGGGGAGCGACGTCGGGATGCTCGCGTAGAGCGGAAGGACCTCTCGCGCCTGGTCCGGCCTGTCGAGGGCCTCGTAGGCCGCCGCCAGCAGGTGACGCGCCGGGCCAAAGTCCGGATCTTCCCGGAGCGCGGGCGAGAGCAGGTCGATGACCCGCTGCCACTCTTCCTCTCTTCTCGCAACCTCGGCCATCCCCAAGAGCCCGTGTTGACGGTGGGTATCGGTGTTGGCCACCTCAAGGTACCCCTGACGGGCTCGGTCGAGCCGGCTGAGCTTCAGCTCGGCATTCGCCAAGCGGTAGGAGACCCAGGGCGCATCGGGTGCCAGGCGCGCAGCCCGCTCGAACCAGGGCAAGGCCCGGTGAGTCTGGCCTGTTGTCTCGCAGAGCAGGGCGAGGTAGTACGGCCAGCGGCGGTCGCGTCGAGCCAGTCGAACTGCCAGGCGGTAGCACGGGGCCGCCCGCTGGTAGAAGAGGTTGGCATGGTAGACCATCCCGAGGTGCCCGACTCGATCGGCCGAGTGGACCCGTTCGCGTGCTGCGGCGTCGGCCTCGCCGATCTGCCGAGTCATGGCCGGGCTCGCATCGCTGAGGTCGGGCACGGGCGGAAGCTCCGCCAGCAGCGCGGGAGTCGACAGATGGCGGAGTAACGCCCTGGTGCCGGCAGCGCTCAGAGCGATCGCCGCCACCAGCACGATGGCCCACTTCCACCCGTTGCGCAGCCAGCGGACGTTCCCTGTGGGGGGACCCGCCATACCATCAGCGCTCCGGTCGGGGTCTTCAGTCTTCATTGGCATGCTGCTCAGCGGCCATGTCGGGCCACCGGTTGCGCCAGTATGTGACGCGCCCGACGCGGTCGTAGGGCGGGTAGACGTGCATCCCGCCGGTGACGGCGTCCGGCCAGCCGTCACCGTCGAGGTCGCCAACTTCCATCGCGATGAGGTGGGTCGGCGCGTTGGCCAGATCGCGGAGCGTGAAGCCCAGTTCTCCGTCGTTCTCGAACCACACCAGGCTCTGCGCGTCCGGCTCCTCCCAGAGGTTGTAGCCGCTGCAGGCCAGGATATCGAGATCCCCATCGCCATCGAAGTCCGCGGCGCGGGCGACGGAGGCTCCCGGGAAATCGCCGATGCGATGGTACTCGAACTCGAGGCCACCTTTGTTCTCAAGCCACTGCAGGCCATGCCAGGGGCGAGGCCGTGGCGGCATGTAGTCGAACGCATCGCCGTTGGTGTAGAGCACATCGAGGTCGCCGTCGGCATCCAGGTCCACCAGGTCGATGCCGCTGCTGCCGAAGTCCTCGTTGGCGCTACCGTAGACGAGATGGGGCGTGAAGCCTGCGCGGCCGTCGTTCTCGAAGACGTAGGTCTCCTCCCATTCCTGGGAGACGAGGGCCACGATGTCGGGATCGCCGTCGGCGTCGATGTCGGCGAGGGGCGTGTGGATCGCCCCGGAGAGACGCAGGATGATGTGACTGCGGAAGGTCCAGTCGCCCTCGTTCCGCAGCCACCGGATCTCCCCATCATCGTAACCGAACTGCCCGGCCACCAGATCCGTGTCCCCGTCGCCATCCAGGTCGGCCCCCCGGAGGTCCGTGACACGCGCAATGCGCTCGGCAGCCACATGGGGCGTGAAGCCCTGGCGGCCGTCGTTCTCCAGAATGATGACCGAGCCAATCCGGTCGTTGTTCGGGAAGACCATCCCCATGCTGGCCACGAGCAAGTCGAGATCTCCGTCGCCATCGATATCGTTCGGCTCGACGTGGGCCGGCGCCATAACCTCGTGGGGAATGGTCGTCTCCCGGAACTCGTCGTCCGCGGCCTGGTGAATCCACCCGATGCGGTTCGTCAGCATGTCACAGACGAGCAGATCGCGGCGCCCGTCCATGTCGAGGTCGGCGATCGTCAGGTAGCCGATACGAGGGCCCTCCTCTCCGGCCGGCAGGCCGAGGGGAGAGGACTCAAGGAAGGGGATCGGGCTGCCGCGGCGGGTCGGCGTCCCGAGGTCGGGCTCCGTCTCGCCGCCGGAGACCGCCTGCCGGCGGCGGATCTGTTCCCACAGCTCCCCGTGCGATAGGCCCGTTCGACGAGCCTGGAAGATGAAGACCACAGCCGGCACGCCAACCAGCACGAACACAATGGCCAGAACGGGAATCAGTCGTTTCATGCAGTTACCTTGCGCCGCAGGCCTGTCGAGCAGTATGCAGTTCCTCGCCCGGCCCCAGCCCGGTCGACTGGCAGTCGGGTGGCCTCACAGTGCGATGCCCCGGATTCAGTTCGTGAAGAACCACAACATCCCTGTACCAAACGCCAATACCACGACCCCGAGCGGCAGCGCTCCCAACACGGCGGCTCTGGCATCAGCCGTTGCGTCGGTCCAGTTGCGCAGCGCATTGCGGAGTGTGTAGCCGACTCCGGTGAGGATGGCACCCGCCTGAATCCACGGGATGCCCGCCGGCCAGACCTGCCTCCAGGGCATGCCCGCCGTCCCGAACAAATCCCAGTTCCATCCGAACGGGTCGGACAGGGTCATCAGAATGAATGTGAAGTGGACCATGATGAGCGGCACGGCAAAGGCGAC
>CBFDAZ010000661.1:0-3411 GCA_965602825.1 uncultured bacterium | reverse complement strand
GGCGAACAGCCGAGGATGTGCACCCATGAGTGGCTACTTCGTAGCGTTCGGCGACCACCTGGGTGACCCTGCCCATGTCGTGGTGGCTGGCAGGCGATTCCTGCTGAAGGAGGAAGCGCTATGCGTCGGGCTCCGTTGTGACCTCCCTTCAAGGGTTCGCGACCTTGTCCGAACGGGCATGGCCATCTATGTGGTTGACCGGCTTTGGCGGCGCAACCGGCGGTCAGCGGCCAAGGGGCCCTCCCGTGATGTTGAGCTAGCAGTTGAGGTGTCTGACCCCGACTTCTGGCGCTCCCGTCCAGTCACCATGGCGCTGCGCCGGGCTTGCGAGTTGCTCAGCGGCGATCGATGGGACATCAGCTTCAGCCAGCCCGACCATCGCCAGCGATGCAGGCAGCGCTTCCTCAACTTCCCTGTCCCCGATAACCCAATGGTGTGCCTGTACAGCGGGGGATTGGACTCGGCCGCGGGGCTGGCCACCCAGTTGCGCAATCGTCGAGCGAGGACCGTCGTCGTGACGGCGGATCACCAACGAGGGCTGGGTTCGACGGTTCGGAAGCAGCTCGCTTGGCTGCGCCGTCGCTACGGACGCGAACTGCACCCGGTGATCGTGCGAACGGAGCTGCTCAAGCCGCCCAGGCCGGCACAGCAGGAGCTAACGCAACGTTGCAGGTCCCTGTTGTTCGCGGCGCTCGGCGGCGCCGCTGCTTGCGCGAGCAGGGCCTCAACGGTGGAGGTGTATGAGAACGGCGTTGGCGCGATCAACTTGCCGCTGATGGCTGGGATGCAGGTAGGCGGACGTTCGTCCAGGTCGTCGCACCCGGCCTTCCTTCGGCACATGACGGATCTCGTGTCCTTGGTGGCGGAGCGCCCCGTTTCTTTCGAACTCCCCTTCCGCGACCAGACCAAGGCTGAGCTGGTTCGTTCACTCCGCGAGGACGGTCTGGAGCGTCTGGCGCGTGACACCGTTTCATGCGCCCACTATCCATTGCGCGAGCGAGGGCCGGCAAAGCAGTGCGGAGTCTGCGCCGCGTGTATCGGTCGGCGACAGGCTCTGATTACCGCAGGGATCGAGGAGCCAGCGGAGCGGTACCTCTATGACCTTTTTGCAGATCCAGCAGCGCTGGCTGCCGTCCCAAGTGAGAAGCTGGACTTCCTTAGGGCCACGATTATGCAGCTCACCGTGCTCAGCGATCTCGGTACTGCGGCGCCGCTTCCTGGGTTGGTTCGACGGCAGATCTTCGGCACTGGGATCGCCCGCAACGGCGAATCGGTGGAGGATTGGACCGGCGTGCTGGTGCGTTACAGGGAGGAATGGCTCAAGCTGCTGACGCGGGCCCGGTCTCGCGGGCTGCACTGGGGGAACTGGCTGCGGCCGCGCGGCACGGCGGCATGAGCAGAGGAGGCGGAGATGCGCAACATCGAGCAAGCTGACCCGAGGATCGTGGGCCGACGATTGGCTCTGGCGCGCGTGGCCCGGGGCAGGACCCAGGAGGAGGCCGCAGCCCACCTTGGGTGCAGCAGACCCACGCTGATCGCCATCGAGAAGGGGAGTCGCGCGGCCAAGGCGGACGAGATCGTGAGGCTCGCGGCCTTCTACGGTCGGAGCGTACACGAGATCGTGCGGCCGGGCGCGCCTGATGTGGAACTGGCGCCCCACTTGCGCGCGGCGATCGATCCATCGCGAGGCTATGCGGAGGATCTGAAGGCGGCGGTTGAGGAACTCCAGAGCTTCGCGGACGACTACCGGCGGCTGGAGCGCTTGGTCGGCACGAGGCCACTTGAGAACTACCCGCCGCAAGTTGCGCTGCCACGCGGAGTGAGGATCGCCGAGTGCGCGGCGGCAGTCGCGGATCGCGAGCGGCTGCGCTTGTGCCTGGGTGACCAGCCGATCCTCAATCTGCGCCAGCTTCTGGAGAGTGATGTCGGGCTCAGGGTCTTCTGCTGGGGCATCCCTTCCCCCGTGGCCGGGATGTACGCTTACGTCGCTGACCTCGGGTACTGCGTGCTCATCAACGGGAAGCACCCGCGCCAGAGGCAGCGTTTTACCCTGGCCCACGAGTACGGCCACTTCCTGTGCGATCGGCACAAGCCCGGGGTGGACTACCTCTGCCGGCGACGACGGAAGCCGAGGAGAGAGTCGTTCGCGGACGCCTTCGCGGCAAACTTCCTCATGCCGGGGAGTGGGCTGCGCAGGCACTTCATGGACATCACGGCCAACACTGGGGACTTCCAGGTCGCCGATCTCTGCCGGCTCAGTGTGGTGTATGGCACTTCGGTCCAGGCGCTGGCTCTTCGCTTGGAGGCGCTCGGGCTCATCCCTGGGGGTACGTGGGACTACCTGTCGGAATCCGAGCTCCGGCCAGCCACGGCAGAACGGGAGTTGAGCTTGGCAGAGCGGCGCCCTGAGTCCGAGGAACCCTACCCCGAGCGGTACAAGTACCTGGCCGTGCAGGCTTTCTGTCAGGAGAAAGTCACGGAGGGCCAGTTGGCGCGGTTCCTCAGATGCGACCGGGTCCGCGCTCGCGAGATCGTCGCGGATTGCTTGAACTGCTCGGACCTGGGGCCCGAAGGCGACGAAGGCGTGCTCCGCATGCCCTTCGAAGCGTCGCTGCTCAAGAAGACAACCCGGTGAGGGGGTCGTATGTTGGACGCCGTGATTGATAGCTGCTGCCTGATCAACCTCTGTGCCGTCGGGCCGTTGGCTCACGTGCTTCCGCCCCTTGGCGTGTCGTGGCACATCCCTCCGCAAGTCAAGGGCGAATCACTGTTCCTGCGAACGCAGGAAGAAGACGGCTCCCTGGGCAGGGAGCGGTTGGATCTTCAACCGGCAATAGACGCGGGTGTCCTGGCGATCTGTGAGGCTGAGCCGGGAGCCGAGACCGATCTGTACGTCCAGCTCGCCGGCCCCCTGGATGACGGGGAGGCCGTGTCGTTGGCGATTGCGAAGTGCCGGAGCTGGCTCCTTGCTACGGATGACCGTTTGGCGATCCGGTACGCGACGGATCTGGATGTCCCCGTCATGACCACTCCCGAGCTGATGGAAAGGTGGGCGGACGCTACGTCGGCAGAGCCACGCGCGCTCTCCTGCGCGCTCCGCAGGATCCAGCGTCGTGCCCGCTTCGCGCCGAGTCGCAGGTCCCCCTTCTACGACTGGTGGACCCGCAACGCGAAGGCCCCATAGGCCGCTGGCAGGGAAGGGGGGGCCCCGGTTGCGGGCATCAACTTCTCCATTCGCTGCCACCGCGCCCTCCTGGAACCGAAGACCTTGGGGCCGCACCTGTTTCTTGTGTTCACCTCCTCTGCTGAGGACGGTGCTGTGACCGGTGGTCCTGGGTGCGTGGGACACCTGCTTTCCCCTGGCTGCCGCGTCAGAGCCATTGGCCTCTGGGGGCGGATGGATGAGGGGAG
>CBFDAZ010000660.1:0-3416 GCA_965602825.1 uncultured bacterium | reverse complement strand
CTGGAACACCGGGTCGAGGATGAATGCCGACCCGTCGGCAAGCGGGCCGCCGGCGATGGGCGCACCGGTTGGCAGGAACGTCCCCATCACGTCGGCGTACAGGCCGTTCTTTTGTTCGTAGTGGACCCCACCGGAGATCCCGAGTTCGGCTCCCGACGCATCTCCCGTCTGTGCTGAGAAGGCGACGTTGCCCTGGGCTGTCAGGTCCTTGGTGATCTTGTGGTCAACGCCCCCGCCGAGCGTCCAGGCCCAGGAGCTCTCCGAACCGACGTCGACCCAGGAGCCCGAAGCGAGAACATGGAGGTCGTTGTTCTTGCCGATCGGGTGGCTGGCCGAGGCGCCAACCGTGTAGGTGTGGGCGTCCGGCGGGACCCGCAGGGCCCCGCCGGCCCTGACCTCGCCCTCGGCAGTGCGGTACTGGAAGAAGAGCGCTCCGTCATTGCCGAATAGCTCCCGTCCGTACCGCAGTTGGTAGCCCATGCCCTCGGCTTCGAAGCGGTTCCCCGGCGTGCGGCCATCGACGTTGATCTCGTGCCGGTCCCACGCCAGCTCGATGTGCGGCGTGACACCCACGGCGACCCCGTACTGCTGTGTGTCCATGTCCCGGCCCTCGTAGCTGGCGCCGCGCCAGGAGAAGAAGACGGTACCCCTCGCCTGTGGGGCCAGGTGTGCCGAAGGGATCGAGAGTCGGGGTGTTCCGACCTCTTCGGTGTTCCTCTGTGGTTTGTCGAACAACTGAGTGGGTGCTGGTGCGACAAGCACAGCAAGGAGCCCGGCGGCGATCGCTGCTGTGAGCATACGGCGCGCCATCTGTAGTCTTGTCATCACGTGCTCCTCCCCCGGGCCGAGGCCGCTCGGCTCGGCGCCCGGTCAGAATAGGTCAGGTATGCCGTCGGTATCGGAATCGGTTCGGGCAAAGAGCATGGTGATGCTGCTGTTGGCCCCGGACAGGACGTTCGCTCTGACGTTGCCTTGCGCATCCCTGAGAATCGCAACTCCGTTGGAGTTGGCACCGTGGACGGCGCTCTCAATGCGGCCCCCGGCATTGTCGATGATGACGGTCTTGACGTAGTCCCTGGGGTTGAACGAGAGGCCCCGGCAAGTCACCCGTTGGTTCCTGGCCGCGCCCCGCGTCGGGATGTTCACCTGGATGGTGTCGGGCGAAACGACCACCCCGCCCGCGAGAACCTCAAAGGCGAATTCGAGGACCCCGATCTCGGTGGTAGTACCGGTAGCACCGTCATTGACACTCACGGGTCCGTCGATGATGAGCTTGTTGAGCAGCGTTGCGGATGGGACGACGTTGGCTGCGCCAAGCGTCACTCTGGTACGTGCGGCGTTGCTGCTCAGCGGCACGGGTCCGGATGTTCCGTCCGCTCGCTCGATCCGAGCGGTTGCCCCGGCAATGTCGAATGTGTCACCGGGATCAGTCGTCCTGACGATCACCCCCGTTATTGCGTTGGCAGAATCGGCGGCCGCCGTGTTGACCGTGATGGTCGCTTCTACGGCGACATCCGCCGCCGGTCCGCCGTCTCCACCGCCCCCGCCACAGCCGGCGAGTACGGCCACCAGCCCGGCGCCTGCAATGGCCACAACGACCCAACCTGCTGAGTATCTGCGGTGCATGGCTCAACCTCCAGACAAGCGTTCACAGTTGTGTGCCGCTTCCCGTCGTTAGACACTCGGGTGACGGCCAAGTCTCTCCGTGCATCCCTCTTCGCTTCTACCGAGCCGGACTCCTCTTCCGCGCGCGCGGGCGGGATGACTTCCGGGCGCGCACGCACACTACGGCTGGCATGCCGTGCGGCATGCGCAGGAATGCCGCCATCAGGCCGCGAAAGAGACGCCCGTTCCGGTCATTTGCTCTGCTGTTCTGCCTGGAGGCTCTAAGATGATTGACCTGCGATCGGACACGGTCACCAGACCAACCGACGAGATGCGCGAAGCGATGGCGCGCGCCGAGGTCGGCGATGATGTGCTGGGCGAGGACCCGACCGTCAACCGCCTGGAGGAGATGTCGGCGGAGATCATGGGGATGGAGGCGGCAGTCTTCGTCACCTCCGGCACCATGGGCAACCAGGTAGCTCTGTTTGCCCACACCGAACGAGGCGATGAGGTGATCATCGAGGAGAACGCTCACGTCGGCATGTACGAAGCCGGCGCCTTCGCCGTCGTCTCGGGTCTGGTGATGAAGCGACTGACGGGCAGGCCCTATGGCGTGCTCGACCCGAACGAGGTGCGCGAGGCAATTGCGCCTGACGACGTCCACCGTGCGCCCACGAGACTGGTGTGCCTCGAGAACACGCACAATGTATCGAGCGGTACCGTCATCACCCCCGAGCAGACTGAGGCTGTGGCGAACGTCGTCCACGAGCACGGGATGAAGCTCCATATCGACGGTGCGCGGATCTTCAATGCGGCGACCTACCTCGGTGTGGATGTGCGCCAGCTCGTCAAGGAGGCCGACTCCATCCAGCTCTGCTTCTCGAAGGGTCTGGCAGCGCCGGTAGGATCGATGGTCTGCGGATCGAGGCAGTTCATCAGCCGGGCACGCCGGGCGCGCAAGCTGATGGGGGGAGGCTGGCGACAGGCGGGGGTGCTGGCCGCAGCGTGCATTGTGTCGTTGGAGAAGATCAGGCCCCGCCTCCACGAAGACCATGCGAACGCGCGATTGATAGCCGAAGAGCTGGCCGGGCACGAGGGTGTTTCCATCGACCTCAACGCGATCCAGACGAACATCATTCGGTTCGTGTTCCGGCGGGAGAACATGGATGGGAGTCGTCTGGCCGCTCTCCTTCGCGAGCGCGGCATCCTGATCGATGCTCGCGGAGGGGAGAAGATCCGCTTGGTGACCCACAATGATGTGAGCGCCGAGGACGCACGGACCATCGTGCAGGCTCTGGCCGAGATACTCGGGTAGTCTGGCCAACACCGGTGAAGCCACCAAGTGCGCCTGCTGGGCGCCCCGAAGGCAGCCTCGACGACTCCGAGACGGAGAAGGCGAGTCATTACTCCTGGAACCTCCGCGTCAATGTCGTCGTGGAGCTCTTCTGGGGATTCGCCCTCAGCCTGGTCTCCACGTACACGATCCTGCCGGTGTTCCTGGCAGGGCTAGGCGCGCGTGAGCGGCTCATTGCGCTCATCCCCGGCATCAACCTGGCCGGGTACGCGCTGCTGCAGCTCCCCTCCGCCTACTTCACCACTCGGCTCCGCCGGAAGACGTCCGTCATGATCTGGCTGCACGTCCCGATCGCCGGCGCATGGGTCGCGGCAGCCCTCCTCGCCAAGCACATCGCGCCCTATCGGCCGGAGGCCGCCCGCGGGCTATTCCTGGCGTGCCTGGCCGCAGCGAGTCTGATCGGTGGTATCGGCATACCCATGTGGGCCGACTACCTGAACCGTCAGACGCCGGCACG
>CBFDAZ010000659.1:0-3430 GCA_965602825.1 uncultured bacterium | reverse complement strand
TTGCCCAAGGGCGAGCTGTTTGACGTTGCTCATGCAGGACGCCGTTTGGGCCTTGCCGCGCGCTGCCCCGAAGACCGAACCCATGGCGACTGCCAGTATGATGCCGCCGATGAGCATGAGCCCCACCACGATCCCCACGACGATGAGGATGATCTTGGTCGTATCCGTGCTCGGCCGGGCAGGGGCGGCCGTCGGCCGAGGCATCGGGGCGGCGGCCGTCGGCTGGAGAACCTGCTCCGCGCGCACCCACGGCTGTCCGCCCTGGCTCACCGAGGAGGTCGGGCTGATCCGGCCCTCAGCCAGACAACGGCGCAGCGTGGTGAGCGGGTACGGGCCGTACTGCTTCCCATCGCTCACGATCACCGTGTAGGACAGGTCCGCCCTACACGCCGGGCACGCGGTGACGTCCTCGCTTACCGGTCTGCCGCACTGGTTGCACTGCAATGCACTCACCCCTTCCGCATCCACAGGGGACGGCGGTCAGCCTTTCTGTGATGTTACCCTTGCCGGCCACGCGCTCCGTAGGCCAGGCAACCCGATCTCGCCAGCGCCGGGTCCCGTTTCCCTGGGCCGCACAACACATGAGCGTCGGCCGCGACCATCGTGACGACCAGGAGGCGGGCAGCCGGAGGCACTGCGAAACGGCCAGGAGGACCAGGGACCGTCCGGCCTGCCATTGCGCTCACGCTCTTCCGCAATTGCAGCCGCCAGGCAAACCCCGGACGACATGCGAGACAACGGAGGCAGACCCAACTTGGCAATGCTCTCTATAGCGTGGCAGGGCCTGGCAGTCAATACGCCATTGTGCCGATGAAGGGAGAGGGTGCCGGCCTCGCTCCCCTGCCTGGCAGTTCGGCGCCAGACAGGCCTGATCGCGCAGCCAGGTCCGCCCCGAGAACAGGCGAGTGAACGCCCGGGAGAAGTGGCTCGGCCTGCGCGGGGTGATATCCCCAGTGGCCAGCCACATGTCACGAGCCCTGGAATAGCTGCCTCAAGTACGCCAGGCTCCGCCGCAGAGCTTCCTTCTTCTCCGCCAACGCCACGTGCTCGAAGGTGATCAAATGCTCGCGGCCTTCGCCGGCATCCGGGAGTGCCGCGACGTACTTCTCGAAGGGCGAGTCGCCCGTGCCGAGCTCGACGGAGTAGACCGGATGGGTCGCCTCGGGCGGCGGCTCCAAGAGATGGTCCTTCCAGGCGACGACGTGGCAGCGGTCGGCGTGGTGTTCGAGCAACAGCCATCCGGCCTGCCGGTTCGTGGTCATGTGGCCGATGTTGAGGGTGATACCCGCCCGTGGATCGGGCGCCAGCTCGAAGAGCCGCACGCAGTCGGCGACCGTCTCCACCGCGGCGCCGTAGTGGATGTCGATCGCCAGGCGCGTGTCCGGGGATGCACCTTCCAGAGCGCTCATCAACACCCGCGCGACCCGCCCGATGAGCTGCTCCTTCTCCCCAACCGGCAGGCGAGGCGCAGGCGCGACGCCGGCGTTGGGGATCACCACGGAGGTCCCCAGCCGCTGGGCCAGTTGGACGAGGCTCGCGGCTACCGATGCGCTCTCGGAGGTCTCCTCGTCGCTGCCGATGTTCATGCAGGCCTGGTACACGCACGCCAACTCCAGCCCGGCGCCCGCGACCGCGCCGCGCACGATCTCGGGATCAGACGCCTCCAGGTCGATGAGCGAGCAGCCCGGTCGCTCGCCGGCCGTAAGAGCCAGCCGACCGGGGAAGTTCATCAGCATCACGCTGTCGAAGCCGCACTCCGCGATGTCGGCCAGGCCCTCGTGCAAGGGCTTCACGTCATTCCCGAAGTCGGTCAACGCGTGCAAGCTGGTGCCGATGCGCATGGTTCACCTCTGAGGGAACGGCGACGGACAATTCTACAACCGAGCGCGCCGGCCTCCTGGGATGCTGCGGCAAGCGAGCGCCTCCGCCCCTTGATTCGCGTAAATGGGGGCAGGGAGGTCGCGGGAAGTCACGGAAGGCGACTGGTGAATACCGGCAGCTGCGGGACACCAGCCACCATGCCACTCGACAGGAAGCACTACATACGGTTCTACGACCGCGTCCTTTCCCGGGTCTACGATCTGCTCTTGAAGTGGTGGTTTGCCCCGTTCGGCGGCGAGGCTCGCATGCGGAAGCAGTTGCTCGAGCCGGTTTCCTTCGGCCCGAACGACCGAGCCCTCGACCTGTGCTGCGGCACCGGGAGCGCGACCTTGGCCATCGCCAAAGAAGCCGGCCAGGCAGCCGAGGTGGTGGGACTCGATCTGTCGCTGGGGCAGATCCGCCGGGCCAGGGCGAAGACGAGCAATCGGGATGTCCGCTTTCTCGTGGGTGACGCCGCGGCGACCGGCTTCGGGGACGGCCACTTCGACAAGGTCTTCGTCACCCACGCGATCCACGAGATGTTCCGGCCCGGTCGGCTGGCCGTGCTGGCGGAAGCGCGCCGCCTGCTGAGGCCCGGGGGAGAGATAATCCTCCTGGAGCTGGATGAGCCGGACAGCCTGCTGCTGCGGCTGTTCGTTGGGTTGTGGTGGCTCTACTGGCTGCCGTTCAACTTCGAGACCGCGACTCGCATAGATATGCTCCGCTACGATGTGGTGAACGAGGTCGAGGAGTCGGGCTTCGGCGAAGTCAGGAAGACCTCCGCTGCCCGCGGCGCGCTGCAGACGGTTGTGGGGCGGAAGTAGGGGATTGGGAGAGGCAGGACAGAGTCGGCGTCCGGGAAGACGGGAGAGACCCGACCTACGCAACGGCAAGTCCCCGGGGCAGAGGGCTCTGCTCTGCTGCACCGATCGTGCGCCGTGGCGTTGTTGACGTATCCCGGGACCGCCACCGCCCCGGTGGCTGCTGTGGCAGGCCTTGGGCCGTCGAGGTTGCCGTCGTCGCAGTCGTCCAACCTGAACGTCAACGACATCACCGCCTGCCACCTCGCGGACGGGGGCGTCCGCGCTCCGAACGGCGGAATCCTCGAAGCAGGCGTGCATGCCGGGAATGGCGGCGGGCTCGAAGCCTGCCCCACGCAAGTTGTCAAGGCAGATCAGATCGGGAGGGATGACGGTGACTCAACGAGCGATCCTGGTGGCGTGCACCGCCGCGATGTGCGGCGCCCGAGTTTGCGGACAGGGGGAGGAGGGGACAGAGCTATCGCCGCAGGACGTGCTCCGGGGAACGCTGCAGCCCGAGCACTTCGAGGATGCCGTGCTCGTCAGCGTGGACCTGCAGGAGATTCCACGGGTGGCGGTCCGCGAGCAAGACGTGCCCAGAACCCACCTTGAGATGGGCGTCGATGCCGCCGATGTCAACGCGGCCAATGACACGCTCTTCGACAGCGCCATGCCGAATGCCGCGAAGCTGGTGGCCGACTTCCGGGAGCGCGGGCTGCCCGTCATCCTGGTTCACTGGGGCTACCGGTTCAAGGACGCCATGGACCTCG
>CBFDAZ010000658.1:0-3430 GCA_965602825.1 uncultured bacterium | reverse complement strand
TGCAGGAAGTTACTCATGCTCGCCTCTCGACCGGACTCATGTCTTCCAGTACTTCTCGGGGAACTTCCACGGATCGCGGTACTTCGGCTTGGCCAGGCGCGCCGCTTCCTTGTCGCCCACGATCCGCTCGGTCTCCGGATCGAAGCGGATGGTGCGGCCGAGCTTGAGCGAGAGCAAGCTCAGCACGACCGGCACATCGACTCGGCAGTGGTACTCCGGGCTGCAGCTTGGCTGCTCGCGGGACTGGATGCAGTCGAGCCACTCGCGCTCGTGGCCCGGCGAGGAGGGGATAGACGGCTCCGGCGGCTCCAGGCCCTCCATCTTGTCGCCCTCGGGCACGATCTTGTACATGCCGTAGTTGGCATACATCGTCCCGTTCGAGCCGTGGAAGTAGATGCCCAGCCGCCGCTTCGGGACCGGCTCGCCGTGGAGGTCAAAGCCGTAGCTGTTGGTGAGCGACGACATCCAGGTCAGGGTCATGTTGGGATAGCGCCAGAGGACCTCGTGGTGATCGTAAGCGTCGCCGTCATCGTCCAGGATGAGGCGTCCGCCGGAGGCGCTCGTCTCCGTGGGGAACTGCAGATCCAGGGCCCAGATCGGCAGGTCGATGATGTGTGGCGCCATGCCGGGCGTCCAGCCGCCGCTGTAGTCCATGAAAGAGCAGTGGTTGTACGAGCTGCTCGCCAGGATCGAGTTGTACGGACGCAACGGCGCGGGGCCGCACCAGAAGTCCCAGTCGAGGTCCTCTGGCGGTGTGGTGTTCGGATCGTGGCCGACGCCGTCGGGCGTCTGGTTCATGACGTTGAAGGTTCGCGCGACGCCGATCTTCCCCAGATTGCCCGCCTGGATCAGCTCGACGACGCGCCGGTAGTTCTCGCCGGCGTGGATCTGGGTGCCGACCTGGCAGATGCGCTCGTGCTGCCTCACCGCGTTCCGCAGCGCGAGACTCTCCGCGAGATAGAGGGTCATCGGCTTCTGCACGTAGAGGTCCTTGCCCGCCTCGCAGGCGTCGATGGCCATGAGGGTGTGCCAGTGAGGTGGCGTGGCGATGATGACTGCGTCGATGTCCGGCTGCTGGAGCATCTCGCGGTAGTCGCTGTAGGGCTTGCAGGTATCGCTGTAGTCAGCCACCACGGCGTCACGCCGGGGCTGGTTCACATCGCAGGCGCCGGTCACCACTACATCCGGATGCTTGGCGCAGTTGCCCAGATTGCCGCGGCCCATTCCGCCGCAGCCGATCAGCCCGACGTGAATGCGCTCGTTGGGACCGGTGGTTGGCTGCGCCTGAGAGCGCGTGGCCGCAAACCGGGCGGCCGCGATGCCGATGCCGCCGATGGTGGCCGCTTTCCCGATGAAATCGCGACGAGAGGGTCTACTGGACATGCTCATTCCTCCTGGCTGCTTCGAAGATTTCGCAGTCGTTCGTGGCGGCGGAGCTCCAGCTCCGCCATGGTGGCCGAACAGCTATCTTCATCGTTTCTGGGTGCCGCAACGCGGCATGGATGGCTGCTTCGAAGATTTGCGTGGCGCAGGCTTCCAGCCTGCGGCCGTTCCCGGAGCGCGGACGCCCCGGTCCGCGAGGTGGCTGGTGGTGATGCCATTGACGTTCCCTGGGACCGCCGGCGCCCTCGCCGGCAGAGGTGGCAAGCCGTGTGATCTTCATCGTTTCCGGGTGCCGCAACGCGGCATGGACGGCTGCCTCGAAGATCTGGGGTCCACCCGTGCCCGCGGGTCTCCCGACCCGCGCCGTTCGAGTCGTCCGTGGGTCGGGTTTCCTTGTATATCCCGAGGTGCAGCGATCTTGCCGGGATCGAGCTCAGGCAGCGGCCCGTAGGTCTCCGGCTCGATGCACTGTGCGGCCTCGTTCGGGGGCCCGCATGCGCCCCCACTGATCCGGTTGGGACTCCCAGTCGACGCTCCGGCGGGACACTTCGACTGCCACGTCCGCCCACCTGCCTGCTGCGCGCGAAACGGCCTGGACAGCGCCTTCGCCAATCCGCGGCAAGCCGTCCGCCGCCCACACGGGCGCCCCCGCCTGCCAGATACAGACATGGCTTGCATCCACTGCCCGGACCGGGTACTCTTACCGGCGGAGTACTGGACTGCCAGCGCCACCAATCCAGCAAACACGGGGGAGTGCCGGATGTTCAAGTGCGCCTTCTTGGGCTGCGGGCCGCGTGCCCGAGGACATGCCAGGGCTTACGAGACCGTTGAGCGCGGACAGATCGTCGCCATCTGCGATCTGGACGAGGAGCGGCTGAATGCGTTCGGGGACGAGTTCGGTGTCAACACGCGGTACACTGACATCCACGAGATGCTTGACACGGAGCACCCGGACGTGCTGCACATTGTCACGCTGCCCTCGCTGCGCGTGGAGTTGATGACCATCGCCGCCGACCACGACGTACCGGCGGCCATCGTCGAGAAGCCGATCGCGCTGCAGGGCGAGGACTGGCGGCAGCTCCGTGACCTGGACGCCGCCTCGAAGACGAGATTCTGCGTCAACACGCAGCTTCACTTCCACGCCCGGAACCTGGAGCTCAAGCGCGATGTGGCGGAGGGCCGGATCGGCGACCTCCGCTTCATTGATGCGAGTGCGCGCTCCACGCCCCTCGATCAGGGCGTGCACGTCCTCGAGTTGGCCCACAGCTACAACGCGTTCGAAGCCTTCACCAGCGTGTTCGGGCAGGTGGCCGACGCGGCTGAGCTTGACTCCCGCCAGCCCTCTCCGGGCATGGCGGTGGCGACTATCGGGTTCGCCAACGGCGTCCGCGCCATGCTCACCTGTGGTGCGTGCGCGCCCCTGGCGACGGACCGAACCGAAGTCCGCTATGCCCACAAGCGGATCGCGGTGCATGGCACCGATGGCTTTGTACACTGGACGATGGGCGGCTGGGAGCGAAGGACGCCCGAAGGTGGCCACGAGAGCGGCTCCCACGATTACGGTACCGAGGACGATCTGGCCCAAGGCCGCCTCACCGAGGCCGTATTCGACTGGCTCCTCGATGACTCGAAGCCCCATCCGACCCGGTTGGAGCGTTCCCTGGCGGAGTTCAACGCCATCCTCGGCATCTATGTCAGTGCGTTGCGAGCACAGCCGGTCGAGCTGCCGCTGGAGCCACCCGATGGGTTGCTCGAATCGCTGCGGGAGCGTCTGGCGGGGTAGGGCCGCACGGGGCTCCCCACCAGCGCAGAACCGGTCACCGGAGGCAAACCGGCATGGTCACACTCCACGGCACGACCATTGGTGTGGACACGAAGACGCTGACGGCAACGGTCACCAATGGGTTCCTGACCTCGCTCAAGAGCAAGCTGAACGGTGAGGAGTACGTGGGGTCGGTGGACCACAAGGGTTCCGCCCTGCAGCTGCTCTATCCGGGCCACGGGACGACGGACGTGATCGGCAACCTCGCGGCCACCATCACCGCAC
>CBFDAZ010000657.1:0-3436 GCA_965602825.1 uncultured bacterium | reverse complement strand
CCACGGAGGTTCTCGCGAGGCCGCGCTTCCTGAGCCCCTCCAGATAGGCCCAGACGTCGTCACGATCGGCATTGGAGAAGGTCCACTTGCCCTTGCTGCGCAGGTAGTCGGCCCACTGCCGACTGTCGGTCGCATAGGCCTCAGCCGTGTTGCGGCTCATGCCCCGCTCGACAATGAGGCTTTCGGCAAACAGCTCAATGTGTTCGTCCGTTTGTCGGCGATTAGGGGGCATTCCCCGGCCTCTAACCAACGCCGAGCCCGTGCTTGAACACCTCTTCGGCGATCTCGATGTCGCGGAGCGAGTCTCGGCCCGACGAGCTGGGCGTCTGGCCCTCGGCAACACACTGCACGAAGTGCGCTGTCTCGTTGTAGGAGCCCCCGACCGCTAACGGCCTCAGGACTCCCTGATCGTCGCCTTGAGATCCTCCGTGACGACCCGAACGATGCTCTGCATCCGCTCGTTGACCTCATCGTCGGTCAGCGTGCGGTCGGGAGCACGGAACTCCAACGAGAAGGCGACACTCCGCTTGCCGGGCCCCAGGCGCCGCTCGTCAACGAAGACGTCAAATGGCTCAACGGCCGCCAGCAACGGTGCGCCAGCCGCGCGGATGGCCTCGGCGAGTCTGTCGGCAGCGTACTCATCGGTATCCTCGACCACAATTGCCAGGTCCCGCAAGGCTGCCGGATAGCGGGGGAGCGGATGGTGCGGGCGATACAGCTCGCCCCGCTCGAGCATCAAGTCAACGTCCAACTCAGCCAGGAAGGCCTTTCGCGGCAGGCTGAATTCCTCCTGCACTTCCGCCGACACCTCGCCCGCCACGCCCAGGCACTGCCCGTCCACCTCGATGGTGGCGCAGTGCCCGAGGCGGAGGGTCGGATGCTGCCCCGGCTTCCAGGAGACGCCGGTCACCCCCATGCCATCGAGCGTCTGCTGGATGATGCCTTTGAGCAGGTAGAGATCGGCGATTCCAGCATCATCCGGCGTGTTCCAGCGGTGATCGAGGAAGCTTCCCATAATGACCATGGCCACACGCAGGGCTTCCTCCGGGAGGCCGCCCGACTCAGCCGGAATGAAGACACTGTTGGTCTCGTAGAGCGCCACATCGGTAAGGCGCTGGTTGGCGTTGCGCTCGGCTGCCATGAGGAGCTGAGGTACGAGGGTCGTGCGCATGGCGCTGAGGCCCTCATCGGTTGCGCGCTGGAGCTGGAGCATGCGTCTCTCCGGCGCATCTTCCGGGAGGCCGATCCGGGTGAGGTCGTCCGGGTGGATCATGGCGAGGTTGATGGTCTCGGACAGCCCGGCCGAACGGAGCAGGTCACCCAGCCGGCGCACCTTTCGCTGACGCTCGCTGTACATCCCGCTCGAGGTTACCGCGCCCGGGAGCGCGCCCTGGATGTTCTCGTAGCCGTGGACGATCGCCACTTCCTCGACGAGGTCCACCTCCCGCTCAACGTCGGGACGGAAGCTGGGCACAGTGACCTGCAGACGGGCCTTCTCCGGGGCCGGCTCACCAACCCAGGCCACCTCCATGTCGATGGCGCGGAGGTAGTCGGCCATGGCGTCGGCCGGGATGTCGGTACCCAGGAGGGCGTTCGCCCGGGCGGTCCTGAACTCCAGCGTCAGAGGTTCCCACTTGCCCGGGTAGGCATCCACGACTCTGTCAGCCACCTCTCCCCCAGCTGTCTCGACCATGAGCTGAGCGCAGCGCTGCGCGGCGCGGACCGTGCCTTCGGGGTCCACTACACGCTCGAAACGGTGCGAGGCCTCCGTGTTCATCCCAAGCCGCTGCGCGGTCTTGCGGATGGCAACGCGGTCGAAGTGGGCGGACTCGATCAGGACGTCCATCGTGTTGGGGTTGACTTCGGTCTGATGTCCGCCCATGACGCCGGCGAGCGCGACGGCTTTCTCCGGATCGGCGATCACCACGTCCGACGGTTCGAGGACACGCTCTTGTTCGTCAATGCTGACCAGCTTCTCGCCCGGCGCGGCGCGGCGGACGATGATCGTGGCCCGGCCGCGGTCATCGGTAGCCAGGAGTTGTGCGTCGAAGGCGTGCAGTGGCTGGCCGAGCTCCCACATGACGTAGTTGGTGCAATCGACGACGTTGTTGATCGGCCGCATACCGGCCGCGGCGAGGCGCTCCTGCATCCACGGCGGGGATTCCCCGATCAGGATGCCCCTGACGAGCATGGCCGAGTACCGAGGACATCCGACGGGATCCGCGATCTCGACGGCGACGTCTTCCGCCACCGATGGCCCTGGCGGCGGTAGAGTGAACTCCAGGGGGAAGCGCTCGGCACCCAGCGTCGCGGCTGCATGGCGGGCGAGACCGATCAGCGACAGCAGATCGCCGCGGTTGGGCGTGACCTTGGTCACGAGAACGGAGTCGCTGGCCTCTCCCTCGGTCCATTCCTCGATCTCCTCGACCTCGACGCCGGACATCGTGAGACGACGGGCGAACTCAGCCAACGATCCGTCCCACTGGAGGAATTCCTGAAGCCATGAGCATGGTATTCTCATTGTTCGACCCCCTCAGAACTGCCTCAGGAAGCGCATGTCGCTGCTCCACAGAAGCCGGATGTCCTCGATTTCGTGCCGCAGCATCGCGAAGCGATCGACCCCAAACCCAAAGGCAAAGCCCGAGACCGCCTCCGGGTCGTAGCCGACGTTCCGGAGGACGTTCTCGTCGATCACCCCACAGCCACCGACTTCCATCCATCCGGTCTGGGAGCAGGTGCGGCAGCCTTCCCCCCAGCACATGGTGCAGGTCAGCGCGAGCTCCGCGCTGGGCTCGGTAAACGGGAAGAAGTCGGGCCGCAGGCGCACCTGCATCTTCTCCCCGAACATGCTGCGGGCGAGGGCCTGCAGAGTGCCCTTCAGATGCGCAAAGGTGATGTCTTCGGCGACTTTGAAGCCTTCGAGCTGGTAGAAGGTGTGGTGATGGGTCGCATCGACCCGATCCCGGCGGAAACAGCGACCGGGCACAACATAGGCAACGGGTGGCGGCTCGGCCTCCATGGTACGGATCTGCACCGTCGAGGTCTGGCTTCGGAGCAGTGACCCGTTCTCAAGATAGAAGGTCATCTGCTCATCCATTGCCGGGTGGTCTTCGGGGTAGTTCAGGGCTTCCCAGGCGTAGTACTGTGTCTCGATCTCCGGGCCTTCGGCGACCCGGTACCCGAGGCCCAGGAAGATGCTGACGATGTCATCGAGGGTGGACAGGACGGGATGCCGCGTGCCCAGACGGGGCGCCCGGCCGGGGAGAGTGACGTCAATGGCTGCGCCCTCGGCCAGTCGCCGGACCGGCTGCTTGTCAGGTCGCCGCTTCTCGAGCGTCGGCGCCTCGGCGACGGCGCCCCGCCTGGTCGCCAGCCGCTCTTCGATCTCGCCACGCACCTGCTGAAGGAGCTTGCCCATCTCCGGGCGCTCGTCTTC
>CBFDAZ010000656.1:0-3445 GCA_965602825.1 uncultured bacterium | reverse complement strand
GGGTACTGGTACGGGCCGTAGTTGTTCGTCGCGCGGTGGATGATGACCGGCAGGCCGTAGGTGACGAAGAAGGCGTGACACATCAGATCGGCGCCCGCCTTGCTGGCCGAGTAAGGGCCGCGGGGCTTGAAGGCATCGCTCTCCCTCATCGGCCGGTCGCGAGCTTCGCCGTAGACCTCATCGGTCGAGATGCAGATGAACCGGTCAACCTGTGCCTCACGAGCCGCTTCGAGCATGTTGAAGGTGCCGTTGATGTTCGTCTTCACGGCGCCGCCGGGGCCGTGGATCGAGCGGTCGTTGTGGCTCTCGGCAGCGAAGTGAATCACGACATGCACGCCATCCATCGCCGCCCGTACGGCCTCCATGTCGCAGACATCCCCTTTGACGAACTCGAAGCCCGGCAGGCCCGACACATCGGCGAGATTGTCGAGGGAGCCAGCATAGGTGAGGGCATCGAATACGCGCACGGCGCAGTCTTTTCGCTTGAGCATGTGGCGCACGAAGTTGCACCCGATGAAGCCTGCACCGCCAGTCACCAGCAGTTTCATCCCGGCCCTCCTCCGTTTCGTCGGTCAAGCTGAGTCCTTAGTGGAGTCTACTTCGCGTAACGAAGGGGCTGGCTCATTCGCCTTCCGCGAACAGGCGGGCCAGTTCATCCTGATCGAACCGGCGTGAGACTTCCCAGCCGTCGAGCGTACTCTCGCGCACCTCGCCCGCGCGATCCGTCACCACACCGATCTCGGTGCATTGGATCCCCGTCCTCCGGCAGGCGTCGAGGGCGGCTGGTGCGTCGGACGGATCGACCGCCGCCAGGAGGGTGCCCGAGGCGATCAGCCCCAGCGGCTCAAGTCCCAGTACGCCACAGAACTTCTCGCAGAGCGGAAGACGGGGGATGCGGTCGGGCCAGATGTCAATGCCGACCTCTCCCGCCTGCGCCATCTCCCAGAGGCCAGTGGCCAGGCCGCCCTCCGTGGGGTCGTGCATCGCATGGACGCGGGCGGCCGAGGTCAGCGCGTGGGCGTCGGCGGCGACGCTGATGCCGGGGCGGTAGAGATGATCCGCACCTTCCTCGATCTCCTCGTCAGAGCACCCGCCGGCCCGGAGGCGATCGGGGAACTCGCGAGCCAGGATGGACGTGCCTTCGACGGCGATGGCCTTCGTCATCAGGATCGCGTCGCCAACGCGAATACCCGTCGGCAGGACAAGCTCCTCCTTCTCCGCTTCACCCAGCATCTGGCCGCAGAGGATCGGCCGGTCGAGGCCGTAGGTGATCTCCGTGTGGCCGCCCACCAGTGACACGCCGATCTCCCGGCAGGCGCGCCGGATCTGGGCGAAGACCCGCTCGACGGTCTCGGCTGTCGACTTCCCCTCGGGCAGAAGCAGCGTCCCCAGGAACCAGCGCGGCCGTGCGCCGGAGGTCGCGATGTCGTTGGCGTTCACGTGGACGGCGTACCAGCCGAGTTCGTCGGTGGCGAAGGTGATGGGGTCGCTCTTGGCAACGAGGGCCCGATCGCCCAGATCGAGGACGGCAACGTCGCGGCCGATGCCCGGGCCGAGGATGACTCGAGGGTCGTGCGTCGTGTCCGCCGCGAGGAGGCCGGCAAGGAGGTCCGGGTCCAGCTTTCCGACCGGCAGAGGCGGGTCCTGCGGCATGGAGGGCCTCTCCGTCAGCGATGTCTCGGTCAGTCAGGCGTGGTCGGCACCACGCCCGGCAGGTCCGCTACCGAATCCAGAACCAGCCTCGCGCCGGCGGTCAGCAGCGTCTCCTCCGTGGCGTTCGTGGTGAGAACGCCGACGGCGTGTGCGCCGACCGCGATGGCCGCTTCCGCGTCGGTTGGGTGGTCCCCTACCACCAGCGCCCGCTCCGGCGAGCAGTCGAGCTGGGCCAGGGCTTCGCGGAGATGGTCGGGGTGGGGCTTGACGTTGGCCACGTCATCTCTGGTCAGCAGGACCGAGTGTGGCAGGGGATGACGCCGCAGGACCAGCTCGCACCCTTCACGGCTGTTGCGAGTGAAGATACCCATCCGGTACCCGCGCTCCCGGAGGCTGGCCAGGGCCTGTGGAACGCCCGGATAGGGCTCAGCTCGACGGCAAGCTTCGGACTCAATCCGGCGGACGATCGTCATCGACTCCGCGCGTACCTGCTCTGCCTGCGAGTCGTCGAGTCGGGAGCAAACGGCGTCGATCATCTCCAGGATGTAGCGCTGGAAGAGGCCCTCATGCCAGATCCCCCGCGCGATATAGAAGGACCGGAGCTCGGCCCGCACGCCCGCGAAGTCGATATCCGTCGCCGCGAGCGTGCCGTCGAAGTCGAAGACGATTGCGCGAATGGGGGGCAGTGGTTCTTGGACGGGCACGTTGCCGGGTCCTCCGGAGGGTCAGCTTGAGGCGAGCGCGGAGCCCTCGGCGAGCGCTTGCATGTTGACATCAACCAGCTCGGGACGCTTCCTGAGTTGCTCGCGGACCGCCTCTTGCAGACTCTCCATCGCGACCGTGCCCGTGGCGGTCACATAGGCGCCGAGGAGGAGGATGTTCGCCACCCGCTCATTGCCGAGGCGCAGCGCAATCTTGTTTGCCGGAACGTCGATGATTCGGACATCGTTCCGCCCCACGGGATCGGTTGCGAGCGAGGTGTTGACCAGGACCAGGCCACCGGACCGCACCGTGGCGGCGTGCTTGCGCAGCGAGCTGGCCTCCATCGCCACCAGGGCGGACGGTTCGCCAATGATCGGGCTGCCGATGCTCTCGTCGGACACGACAACGGTGCAGTTCGCCCAGCCGCCGCGCACCTCCGGGGAGTAGCTGGGCAGGTAGGAGGTCCTCTTCCCTTCGCGCATCGCGGCGGTCGCCAGGATCTGCCCCATGGTCATCAAGCCTTGGCCGCCAAGACCGGCAAAGACAACGTCAATGCGCATGAGTGCACCTTCATGGGTTGGCGCGGCTTGGCAGGTGTCTGGCCCTTGGTAGGTCGGACCTCCAGCTCCGACGCCGTCGTATCCTCTTGGTTCGTTTCACGCCACCGACCTGAACACTCCCAGTGGGAAGTCCTTAGTCATGTTCTCCCGCAGCCACTCGGCAGCCTCCTGAGGCTTCTTCCCCCACCAGGTCGGGCAAATGCTGAGTACCTCGACGAGCCCGAAGCCTTCATCATCGAGCTGTGCCTGGAGCGCCTTCCGCATGGCCCGTTTGGCCTGCCGGATAGTTGGGGGGTCGATGACGGTCACCCGCTCAATGTGCGCCGCGCCCTGCTGGGTCGCAGCCATCTCGCACACTCTCACCGGGTACCCTTCCCGCCGGGCGTCCCGGCCCCGGGGGGAGGTGGTCGTCTTCTGGCCCAACAGGGTCGTGGGCGCCATCTGCCCCTGGGTCATGCCGAAGACGGCGTTGTTGACGAAGATGCACGTGATCCGCTCGCCGCGAGCGGCTGCGTGCATCACCTCTCCCA
>CBFDAZ010000655.1:0-3473 GCA_965602825.1 uncultured bacterium | reverse complement strand
CCGACAGTCCGGCGTGAACGGGAGGGCCGATGTCGTGGCGCTGCCACGGACTGCGCGGATCGTCCGGAATGGAGTACCAGCGCACGCTGTTGCGGTCTGACATGGTCACGATGTCCAGGCGTCCGTCACCGTCGATGTCGGCCCCGGCGACGTCGTGCACGGCGGCCAGTTCGGCATCGAAGACGATCCTCTCGAAGGGTTCGTCCGGATCTCGCGAGTTGCGGTACCAGGCGCCTCCGGTGACGAAGTCGATGTGGCCGTCGCCGTCTACGTCAATGGCGCAGCCGCCCACGTCGGAGGGTGACTCCCGGCCGAGCAGGTGCCGTGTCCACCGGTCGGGCGCATGGTACTTGTACCAGTAGATATCTCCGTTCGAGCGACCCATGATGAACTCCGGCCGACCGTCGCCGTCCAGATCCGGGACGGCTGTCTGCGCGTAAGAGCGCCCCTCGAGGTCGGTATCGATGACGTGGCACCTGAAGGCGAACCTCATTGGCTGTCCCTTCGCGACATCGGGTGAGTTCTGGGTCAACAGGGCGATCCCCGCCAGAATGTGCGCCATGCCGGTTGCACTTCTCCCACAGTCACACCCGCCCCTGCCCCTGCGGCGCCGCCGGGCTGATTGCGGTGCACGGTCCGGCCCGCAACAAGCCGAGTCCGATCTGTTTGACGGACGCCGTTGTGCGCCGTACAATGCCGCTTCGAGCGCCGGACGTCTTGAGCAGTGGCATCCCGACCGAGGACGATGGTGCCGGCGCATAGCGAGGGGGCGTCTATGAGCAAGAAGAACGTCGTCCTGTTCATCACTGACGGTCACCGGGCTGACACGCTCGGCTGCTATGGAAATGAATTGGTCAAGACCCCGCACACTGACGCGTTCGCGGCGGACGGCGCGCTGGTCCGCCGCTCCTTCTGCACGCACTCGGTGTGCATGCCGACCCGGGCCTCCATCTTCACCGGGCGCTATCCGCACGTGCATGGCGTTTGGGCCAATGGTGTCGCCCTGCCACGCGGCGAGGTAACGCTACCCCAGGTGCTCGCCGAGAATGGCTACGCGACCTGCGCCGCGGGCAAGGTCCACTTCGAGCCCCAGCAAGCATACACCGACAGAGTCTCTCCGATCGTGGACACCCGCGAGAAGCCGTACTACGGCTTCCAGGAGGTACACCTGAGCGAGAATCTACTGGGCCGGGAGTACCTGAGCTTCATCGACGAGCGCTTCCCCGAGCTTGCCGAGAGGGCCCGGCGTCGCGACCGGATGCCGGAGGAGGCGCACGATCTGCAGTGGATCACAGACCAGGCCATCGACTTCATCGAGCGTCAGGTGGGCGACGGGCGGCCGTTCCTCTGCTCCTGCTCGTTCCACGAGCTGTGCCCGCCGAGCAACCCACCCGACACGTTCGCCGGCTCGATTTATCCGGCGGACGTGCCGGTCCCCGAGCTGCGCGAGAGCGACCTGGATAGCCGGCCACCCTTCTACCGGCAGTGCTACGAAGGCTACCTGAAGAACGGGCGGCAGCCGGACGAGCCCACACTGCGGCGGTACATCGCCAGCTACTACGAGCAGGCCGGCTTCATCGACAAGCAGTTCGGGCGACTGGTCGCCGCCCTCGAGCGCCTGGGCCTCCGGGATGACACCATCGTCTTGTTCACTGCCGACCACGGGCTATCGCTCAATGACCACTGGCAGTGGCGTCACGGCCCGTTCCTGTGCGACCAGGTCATCAACGTCCCCATGGTCTGGCGGGTGCCGCAGATGCCGCGCACAGGGATCGAGGTCAATGGGCTGGTGGAGAGTGTGGACATCATGCCCACGGTCCTCGAACTGTGCGCTATCGAGCCGCCGGCCGGTGTCCAGGGCCAGTCCATCGTGCCTCTGATCCGATCGACGGAGGGCGCACGGGGCAGGGAGTCGGTACTCATCCAGGAGAGGCAGGCGCCCGATCTCGCCGCCCGAGGCCTCGACCCGTCCAGCATCACTCAGGTCGGCGTGCGAACCGGGGACTGGAAGCTCATCCAGTACCCGGGGCAGCCGTTCGGCGAGCTATACGACCTCAACGGCGACCCGGGGGAATTCGAGAATCTGTGGGCCGATCCGCAGTACCGCGGACCGCGGCGGGAGATGGAGGCCGTGCTGATGGACAGATTGGCGGCGGCTCACGATCCGCTGCCCGTTCGGCACTTCGAGTGGTAGGAGCCCGGTCGGCGCTCGACGCAGGATTGGTGTCTCGCAGGCGGGCCTCGAAGGGGCCTCCTGAAGGTGACCACGCCAGGCCCAGCCAACCGGCACGTGGCTGCCGAAGCCGAACTGCCGGACCGAACGGAGACTCATGCATGGCAGGCAAGACCAGGTGCGCGCCAACGGGCATTGCGGCCTACAGCCTGCTGCTGGGGGTGCTTGCGATGTGCGGTGTCAGTGGTCCGGCGGCCCAAGTGCAGGAATTCGTCCGCGTAAGCTCACGGGACCAACGGTACTTCGAGCTCTCTGATGGGCAACCGTACATCCCGATCGGGCTGAACATGATCGCGCCACCGGGCGCTGATCTGCAGAGCATGGTGCCGCTGCTGGATGGCCTGGCGTCCAACGGCGGCAACTTCATCCGCATCTGGCTGGGCAGCCCCTTCTTCGACGTGGAACACGAGCGCAGCGGCGTCTATGATGAAGAGAAGGCTAAGCGGATCGACGCCCTTCTCGCCCTCGCCCGGGAGCGCGATATCCGCGTCAAGATGTGCATCGAGAGCTTCCGGCACTTCGGCACGCGGGAGCAGGCCTGGAGCAGCAAGCCACTCCACCTGATCGGCAACGGCGGACCGGCCAGGGACATTGCGGACTTCTTCGACGGAGAGCGCAGCCGCGAGCAGTTCAAGCGCAAGCTGGCGTGGTACGCGGACCGTTGCGGCAGCGACCCAATCGTCTTCGGGTGGGAGCTGTGGAACGAGATCAACGCGGTCGCCGGTGGCGACACGATGGCCTGGACGGAGGTCATGTTGGCTGAGCTGCATCGCCTCTTCCCGGAGAACCTGGCGATGCAGAGCCTCGGCAGCTTCGACCGCGACGGGAACCGCGCCCAGTACCAACGCCTGTGCACGATGGCGGGCAACGACGTCGCGCAGGTCCACCGGTACCTTGATCTCGGTGCCCAGCTTGAGATCTGCCATGGACCGGTCGATCTGCTCGCGGCGGATGCGGTGCGGGAGGTACTGGCCTTCGAGCCCGACCGCCCGGCGATCCTGGCGGAGGGCGGCGCAGTCGAGCCGAGACACAGCGGCCCGTTCAAGCTGTACGACCAGGATGAGGCGGGGCTCATCCTCCACGATGTGCTCTTCGCGCCGTTCTTTGCCGGGGCTGCCGGGCCGGGGCACATCTGGCACTGGGACCGGTACGTCCACAAGATGAAGCTGTGGCGCCACTTCGGGTGGTTCGCGGAGATGGTGAAGGGGATCGACCCACCGGCAGAAAACTTCGAGCCGCT
>CBFDAZ010000654.1:0-3499 GCA_965602825.1 uncultured bacterium | reverse complement strand
CGCCGATCGAACTCGCGCAGGCGTCGGCCGAATTCCGCCTCATCCGCGGCGTCCTTCAGATGGACACGCCCGAGCTGAAGACTGCCCCCGGCGAAGTGCACGTGGCTGTCGTGGAAGCCGGGCACAACGAGCCGGCCTTCGAGGTGAGTGCGTCGCGTGTCCGGTCCGCAGAGACCGGCGATCTCGTCGGAGCCGCCGACGGCGATGATCCGGTCGCTTTTGATGGCTACGGCCTCGGCGTCAGGCACCGCCGAGGAGCCCGTCCAGACCTTTCCTCCGAGCAGCACGGTGTCGGCTGTCATCTTGTGTGGGTCTGCCGTTCTACGAGGCTAGAATCTGGATCACCTTGTAGATCCGCAGGGACGGCAGGACAAAGTGCAGTCGAGAGCCCTTCTGGCTGTGCGTGATCTGCTCAGGTGGTGCGTCTGCAGGTGCATCTGGATCGTAGCAGCGTACGGTCTTGGCCTGCCAGCCCTGCGGAAGCGGGAGATCGATAGGCAGATCGCCGAGCTTGGCGACCCGACCTGGTTCCCCGACGAGCGCGACATTGTAGTTGACTGCGTGGAGCACGATCTCCCCGTGGAATGGGAGCACCTCGGGCGGTCCGGTGCGGCTGTATGCGGCGAACCTAACGCCGCGCAGAGGCCCGTCGGAAGGGGCGATGGGCTCCGACAACCGAGGCGTCTGATCGGGGTCCCACCTCTCGACCTGCGACTGCCCGAAGACCCTCTCGAGGGGCCTCCCGTCTATGGCAACGCCTGCGGCGGTGACGAGCAGCCGCGCCCCGTTCCTGACGCACGCCCTCAGCGCACCGAGCTGAGCCGGCGTCAGTTCGTAGTGGCGGGAGCCCAGACAGATGGTGGTGTAGGGTGCGAGGCCATCCGCCGGGATGTCGCGGTCGAGCATCCCGCTGAACAACTGGTGTTCCTCCGATAGCACATCCGCCAGGACGGGAGCGCTTGAGGCCCCCCGCATTGAGCCGGGGTTGCCGCCCCACAGGGCGTAGAGGATCACGGTCTGTGCGCCGGGATAGGGATGGAGGTTCTCGTAGAGGTCTCGATGGGCATCGAAGAACCGGCGGTACTTCTTCTGCGGCTGACCGGCACTGGCGATGGCAGCGCCGTTCCCGAAGGCTGCGGCCTCCGCGTGCCCGAGCTCCTGGATGTTCTCGCGGCCCGTCCGCTTGCTCTCGTAGTCGAGCAGGATCGTGCGAGCTTTCGACAGACCCGCGCAGGACAGAGCCGCGATGTGGGTCTGGTAGACTTCGTCCCACATCAGCGGATCAACCTGGGGACGGCGCTTCGTCGCCTCCAGGTGCTCGTCATCAGTGTACGTATAGGCCAGGGAGAGCCGGTAGCGGCCGGCAGCTTCGGGCGTCCATCGGGCCTTGAGCTCGACCGGCGGACGGACGGTATCCGCGACGGCGGCGCCGCCACCGATGTTGACGCGAGGCTCAAGCGGCAGCTCCGTCTTCTCGCCATCCTCCGGGCCTTCGAGAACCAGGCGCACATCCTCAGCGGCGTCGGCATCCTGGTTGCTGGCGCCAACCTGGAGCACCTTGACTGACAGGGCCTGCTGCTCCCCCGGTCGACAGGTGGGAACGAACGATATCTCCACCTGCATCTCGATGAACGTTTCGGCGTACTGGACAGTGTGCGCAAGGGTGACTGGCTCGGCTTGTGGCGCGTCCTGGGCTACGGTGATAGTCGCCCGCCGGTCGGGTGGCACGGGCCCTTGGGCGGTTGTGCCGGGAGAGGACGTGCTCTCGAACATGTACAGATCGCAGCCGTCGCCCACGACCAGGCAGCTGTCGAGTTGCCCGGCGTTGGGGAAGGTCACGAAGTCGGGGTCGATCTTGCGCCCCTCGTCCCTCAGCAGGGCCATGCGGTCCCGACAGACGACCATATTGAAGCGCCGCACGAGCTCCGCCGGGGTCCCTTCATCGCCGAGCGTGATCTCTGCCGGATCGGCTACCGCGGTCCCCAAGGCCCTGAGTTGTCTCGGCGTGAAGCTCTGCGCAACGAACTCCCGGAAGGCCTGCTGGCAGGTGTCGCAATACTCGCCGCCGTGGTGGGTGTTGTCCACGAAGACGCCGTCGTAGCCGCAGTGAGCGATCAAGCGGACCAGAGCCAACTGGAAGTCCCGCCAGTGGGGATTGAGCGGGCAGACGCGGTACCGGTGGAGGGGCGCGAAGTAGTCGGGGGAGTAGCCGCCGCACAACCCGGGCAGGAACTTGCCGTCCTTGCCGACGGCAAGCCAGTTCAGCGGGTCATCGGGGGGCTTCGGGCCGAGCCACTCGGCGTACGTGTCCCAGTTGTCGTAGAACTTCCAGAAACCCTCGCGTTTCTCGTGGTCGCCCGCAATGCTCTGGAGGCTGATGTAGGGCATCACGGTCGGCACGCCGATCTCGTGAAGACGGGCGACGCCCTCCTCGATCACCCGAATGCGTTCCCGCACCTCGTCCGGCGAGAGCAGGCGGATGTTCTCCCAACTGAGCGTGTGTCCGGGCCCGCCGGTGTACTGGTTCTCGCCCGCAAGGATCGGCACGGGGCCCCAGTTGTGAGTGATGGGCACCGCCTTGCCGACGTGGACGACATCGGGGGGCGCATCGGCGAACTGCTCGATGAAGGCGGGATCGGTGAAGTAGCTGTCCGTGTAGTCGATGGTGTAGATGACCGGCGCGTGTGTGCCGTCGGCGACGGCCATTCCCTCAGGCAGAAGGCATGATCCCATGAGCATCCCAAGCATGAGCATATGCGCCTCCGAGTTGGCTACTCGACGAGTTCCGGCTTCGCGAAGTCTCCGTCCATCTGGGGGGGAAGCCGGTACACATTCCCCTCTTTGTCGCAGAAGTACAGGCGTGATTCAGAGGGCTGCCGCCCGTGGCCGTCGGCCCAGAAACCGTAGAAGCCCGGGTGCGCGTTGACCGGGCGGCGGACGTAGGTGTGGTTGTAGGGGCTGTCGTGAGTCATCTGCTTGACCATCGTCCAGGTGTGGCCGAGGTCGGTGCTGGTCCACATCGCGATCTCGCCGCCCGGGTTGTACGGCTGAGGGCCGGTCGCGCTCGGCCCGATGATCCGCCAGGTGCCGTCGGTCTCGATGTAGAGAGAGCCCGTGTCGTAGTTGTTGTCCGACGTGATGCTCCCCTGGATGTCCCACTCGGAGCCGGTCCAGCGGGCTGTCGTCCATGTGCGAGGATCGTTCGTCGGGCCGGATTCGTAGCCCAGGCTCGTGACGTAGAGGATGATCGGGTTGCCGGCCGCGTCGAAGGTCAGGTCCTTCATGTAGACGAGCAGCCCGTCGGCCGCGTAGTCGTGGACCAGCGCCGGGTTCTCCACCTCGGTGAGCGGCAGGTCGATCAAGTCGCCCGGCACGTTGTGCCACGTCTCCCCGAAGTCGGTCGTCTCCATGTAGTAGAGGTTCGTGCGCCAGTTAAGGCCCTTGGGCTCGGGATGGTAGTTGAAAGCCGTGGCGACCTTGCTGCCGTGGCGGCGGCTGA
>CBFDAZ010000653.1:0-3532 GCA_965602825.1 uncultured bacterium | reverse complement strand
AGACCCGCCCGGCCTCGTCGCAGGCGACCGAGGCCTTCGCCTCGAACCGCGGAGAGGCCGCGATCGGCCGCGCCTTCTCCGGCTGGCCGTCGGTGATCCGGGCTGCGTAGATGTCGTAGCTACCGTTCTGGTACGTGTCCCAGGCCACCCACGTTCCGGCCTTGCCCGTGGCGATTGCCGGCGACCACTCGTTCGCTGGTGACGAAGCCACAACGACCGGGTCCTCCCACTTGCCCGCCACACACCGGGCCAGGAGGATGTCCGATGACCCGTTCCTGAACGCCTGCCAGACGCAGTGGATGACCCCGTTCCTGTCCGCGCACATCGATTGGTTGAAGTCGTTCCCGGTTGCTCTGGAGATGTTCACGGGTTTCCGCCACTGCTGGCCGTCGTAGTGGAGCGCGTAGAGGTCAAAGTCGCCCCGCTCCTGCCGGGGACACACGACCCAGAACCCGCCCGCGCCGTCGGGAGCGCAGGTTGGCTGGTACAGGTCCCCGGCAGAGCCGGGCACCGGCTGGGCCTCGCCCCAGCTCGTGCCCCGCAAGACCGACCAGTGGAGCACGTCCTTCCTGTCCGCATACGACTGCCAGACGGCGACGGTGGCCCCATCGTCGAGCGCGCATAGAGCCGGATAGTCATCTTCGCGGTCGCCGAGCGAGAGCGTTGTGTACCGCGGCGCCAACTGGGCCGAGAGCCGGCCGCTTTCGTGCACCTTGGCCACACCCAGCGCCAGCTCGCCGAGGGGCAGTTGCCACGCGATCTCATCGGCAATCAGCTTGATCTGGGTCCCGGCCGATCCATCGATGCCCGCAATGATGCCATTGGGGTACGTCTGTGGGTTCCTGGCCCCGGGCACGGCGTCGGTCTTCAGGTGCCAGGCGCCGCCTTCGTCGATCCCGTCTTCTTGCCGGAACCGCCAGCCCCGCAGCTCCGTCAGCGTCCCGCCGACGACCTCTATCCTCCCGCGGCATTCGGTCGGCTCGGCGTCCTTCAGGCCGACCTTGATCAGCACCGAGAACTCAGCGCCGTATCCGGCCAGCGGCACGAACACGAAGACCCCCACTAACACGGACACAAATCTCTTCATGGACATACCAGTGTGCTCCTCGTCGATCTGCGTGTTCAGCCCAACTTGACCGCCCCGGGGCCTGCCCGGCCGTTCCGGGCTACGCGCAGTCCGAAGCAGGCCGCAGGCCTGCGCGGAGTGCGCGCCGATTTCGGGGTCTGGGGCTAGTAGCCCCAGCGGGGTGTGGGGCAGGGCCCCGCGACGTCAAGGCCGTGACCGGACGTGCGCGAGTCGCGTCGGGCATTCCGCCGGCACGTACTTGACCGGGATGTCCGGGTACCGTTCCGCAAGATGGGCTGCGAGGGCCTGCATGGCCGGCGCTTCCGACACAGCGTGGTCGATCAGGAGGACCGCCAGCCCGACGTCCTCCGCCCACGCGAGGTCCCGCCAGCGCGTCGTTTCCGTGAGCAGCACGACATCCGCGCCCCGATCGCGGAAGGTCGCCAGCACCGGAGTCGGCCCAACGATGGCCCCCGTTCCGATCCCCGCCCGGGAGACCACACGCTCCGGCTCGCCGAGGTACTCGACCCACGACTGACCCACGAGTGCCGTTTTCGCGGCGACCTGGCGGGCGAGCGTCTCCAACGGCCGGGCCTCAAGGTCGTAGATCCGCCGGTAGGGATCCATCTGCTCGTAGGGCCGACCATCCCAGCCCAGCCACGCCGCCCAACCGTCCTGGATGCCGAAGCCCGGCATCTGGTCGAGCATGTCGTGACAGCGGATGATGACCATGCCCGTCTCGGCAATCCACGCCTCCTTCGCGGCGCGGTCCTGCTCCGTACCGGCGAGCGGCTCCTCGTGGTGCGACCAGAAGGTCGGCTCATGGGTGATGAAGACATTGAGGCCCTGCTCGTGCGCAGCCTTCAGCGCTGCCGTGCGCGCCATCCAGGAGACCGCGATTCCTCGCACTTCCGCCCCCGGATCGCCGGCCTTGAAGGTGTCGACCGTGGTCTCGTCGTCCACCCACGGTGCGCTCGATCTCAGGTACTCGTGCAGCTCCTGCGCCTGCATTGTCTGCACTCCCCCCGGGGACGCCACTGGGGCGATCATCTGCTCGCGGGCCGGACGGGGCCGCTATGATCGCTGGCTTGAGACGGTTTCCGCCGTCTGAGTCTGAGACCTCCCGTCTGGTGCCCCATTGGATGGCACGACCCGTCAGAACGTCGGCTCCAGCGGCCCAAAGCCCTGGCCGAGCAGTAGGCGCTGGCCGTCCCTCTGCGGAAGGTTGCGATACTGGTGCTCGACGGCAGGCTGCATGTAGGCGCGGGTCAGTCGCTCGTGCAGCTCAAGGCGCCGCTTCGTCCATGCCGGGTCGTCGTACAGATTCCGCTGCTCGTCCGGGTCCTCGTTCAGGTTGAGCATCTGCCCCTGTCCGTCTTCATCGAAGATCGAGAAACGCCAGCCATCGTCGGTGACGATGCTGCGGACCGTGCCCTCGTGCCGACTCGGCGGGGCCTGAACCGTCACCTCGCGCCATCCGTCATCGCCCAGCGCATCGCCGGAGCATGTCCCAGCAAAGGACCTCCCTTCGAGAGGCGGCCGGACCTCGACCCCAGCCCAGTCACAGAGCGTCGGGAGGAAATCCAGGGAACTCGTCAGCCGGTTGGACACGCCAGGCTGAACGCCGCCCCCGGCCACGATCAACGGGCAGCGGATGCCCATGTCGTAGGGCTTGACACCCTTGGTGATCAGGCCGTGGTCGCCGATCATGTCACCGTGGTCGGTGGTGAACACGAGGATCGTGTTGTCCCACAGGCCCCGCTCCTGCAGGAAGGACTCCATCCGCGCGATCTGGTCGTCGATGAAGCGCACCGATCCGTGGTAGAGCGCCCGCAGCTTCCTGATGACAGGCACGTTCTCGGAGACCTCCCGCCATCCGGGGAAGTCGCGGGAGCGCTCCAGGATCTGACAGCCGTCCTTCGGCCACGTCATCGGGCGGGGCGCCGGCATGTCAGCGGGATCGAACATCGTCGAGTACGGCGCCGGGGGATCGTACGGATCGTGCGGATCGACGTACGAGGTGAAGCAGAGGAACGGCCGTTCGGGATGCTCTTCTGCGTGTCTCTGCATGAAATCGAGGCTGATGTCGGTGATCCACGCTGTCTGGTGCAGTTCTTGGGGCAGAGGCGACTCATACATCAACTGCCACGGCGACGCTTGCCGGAGCGGCAGCAGGATTCTCTCCCGCGCCGCCGCCATCGCGGGGTGCAGGTTCCGCTTCTCCCGGCCATACTCGGCCGCCCACTGCATGGGCCACGAGACGGCCAGCGCGGTCTCGTAGTGCTCCGGATGCTCCCGCTCCACCCAGTCGAGCCACGGGCCGAGCTTGGGGTCCTCCGTGGGGATCGACTCGTCGAAGCCGAGATAGGCGAAGTCCGGAGGCAGCGCCATCTGCATCGGCGTCAGGTGGAACTTGCCGAAGCCACCTACCCGGTACCCGTCTCGCTGCAGGATATGGCCGAAGGT
>CBFDAZ010000652.1:0-3533 GCA_965602825.1 uncultured bacterium | reverse complement strand
CACCATACGTATTTCTCTCGCCGCGATCGCTCGCATGCCCGACTATTATGCTCGCGCTCAGTCCTCCCCGAAGCTACCCGCGCGTGCCCCCGAAATAGGTATGGTGTCCCCCGATTTGCCCCATTTGTGGTTTTGACGCACTACTCGTGAACTGGGCCTTCTCGCAGGAGCCTCTCCGTCTGCTCCCACTGCCACAAGCGCGCCTCTGCCCATTGTCGGAACTCCTGGTCGGACGTTTTCGCGAGTTCGGCTTGCAGGACGCTGACGGCGCGGTCGAACTCAGCCTTGCGTTCCTCGGTCCTGGCGTCCGCGCTGTCGCGGCTAATCCCCGCCTGGCGAAGGTGTAGTCGGTCGGCAAGGCGGCCCCATGCGTCGTGTGCGGTACCGAATGCCGGAGCCAGTCGGAGTTTATAGTTGAGGGGGAAGTCGGGGTGCTCGGCGGTGAATGCCTCAGCCTGTTGGAGATGCGCGGCGTGCTCCGCTGTCGGCCAGCCTGCTGCCGCCAGCCGGCGCAGCAGTTGGTAGAAGCGCGCGTAGACCGCGTACGTGGTGCCGTCGTACCGATCGAGGAAGGCGTCGGTGAGTCCCAAGATCGGCGCCTCGTCGGAGGACAACACGGTGCGAGCGCCGCTGCCACGCCTCTCGAGCAGCCATGCGGACGCTTCGGCGTCCCGACCTGTCGGCTCGCGGATCTCTATCCAGCCGAGGTCGATGTCAGCGTCGGGGGTCAGCAGCGGCGGCCGTGCGTTAGCCATAGCCTCTTCCGGGCCGACCATGCCTGCTTCGGGTCGATAGCGCAGGACTACTCGGTAGCGCCCCGCGTGGTCCAGGGGGTAGAAGCGCACGAGGTCGATCCACATGAAGGCCTGCAAGCGCGGCGCCGCCCGCCATGGATGGCGGGGCGGCCAGAACGTAGGGGCGGCGGGCTTCCCGGTACGCGCCCACCACGGCAGGCCGAAGGCGACCGGCTCCGTGCCCGTCTCAGCGTACCGCCACTGGTTGGGGACGGGATTCCCGCCTTCGCCAACCACACCCAGTGTGAGGGGCCAGTCGGTACGCAAGTAGCAGTCCACATAGGGGGGCACGACTAGCACGGGAGCGCTGGAGTTGTTTCTGATCTCGAGCTTGACGAGGACGGGCTCCATCACCAGAACGCTCCGCTTCCACACCGACACCGACAGACGAAGTCCCACCTCCTCACCCGCGCTCAGCAACTGGGCCGGGAAGAGGGCAAGGAGGAGGCATGCCGCAAGGATGCCGTTTCTCATGAGGCTGGTGTGCGGTCGCATTGGTTAGTCTTCCTAGGGCTCCTCAAGGGGGAGTGGATCGTCTTGCGTCGAGATGTGCTTGAGATCCACAGGATCGGCTGCCCGGCTGTACTCCCCCCCGAGCGGGCCCTGCTGCAGCTAGGGCTTAGCCGGCCTGCTGCCAGGGCCATGCTGCTCCCCTAGCGCCTCCAACGCTGCCTCAACTCGCCACACTCTGTCTTCGACTTCGCCGCGCAGTCCGTAGTCGCCGGTCGCCTCGGCCGTCTGCCGCAGAACACCAGCGAGAGCAGACAGGCGATCGAGGGCCTCCGCGCCAACGCGCCCTTCGAGCGCCTGACGCTGTACCTTGTCCGCTTGCCACACCCAATCGTGGAAGGCAAGTGCTGTCGGGAACTGGTACGTCAACGGGAAGTCGGGGCTCTGCGCCTGGAAGGCCTGAATTGCTTCTGTCAAGTCCTCGCGGCGCACGAAGCCGCTACTGGCGATCTGGGACCTGAACCAAGTGTCATAGAAACGCGCATATACAGCCTGAGGCGAATCGGGGAACCTGGTGATCAGCTCGGAGCGCTGCCTGACGGCATCGCCAGCAGAGATGACCAAGTGTCTGTCTTCGATGTAGCCAAGCAGCAGCTTGCTGGCAGCAAGGCTGTCCGCGAGTGGTTCGTGGACCGTCACCCATCCCGCGTCGGCCTGCAGTCGGCCCGTCCACACGTTGTCGGGCACAGTGTCGTCCGAGCCAGGGCGCGCAAGCATGGTGGGGCGCGCCTCGTAGAGCGCGACGATATGGAAGCGGCCGGGTGAGTGGAGCGGGATGAACTGGAGCAGGTCCAGCCACAAGAAGGCCGTTGCCCCCGGGGGTATGATCCAGGGCCGTCTCGGTGGGTAAGGACTCTCATAGCCCGGATGCGGGACCCACCATGGGTTCGCGTACGGTACCGGGTAGGTGACCCCTCCGGCGTCGTGCGGGGCGTTACTCACCGCATTCCCCTGGCCGTCTGTCACCTCAAAGGTCAGTGGCCAGTCGCCCAGGACGTGTCCGGGCCACTGCACGTACGGGGGCACTACGGTCAGGGGTTCTTCCATCGTGTTGCGGAGCTCCACTCGCAGTAGCACAGGCTCCGCGCTGACTACCGAGGCGCGCCATGGTGCGACTTGTAGCTGGGGCGGACCCGCGAGAAGCGTCCCCGAGGCGGCAAGGAAGCCTGTGGCGCCGGTGGCGGCTTGGGCCCACAGCCTGATGTGAGTAACCACTTGTCCCTCCCTCCCTGACCTCACAGGGGGTCGGTGTGCCCCGCGATGTCGTCCTTGAGGTCGCGTGGCTCTGTTCCAGGCACGGGGGGCGCACCGAAGTTGACGCGACCATTGTTCCGGTCGTTATCGTTGGTTGTGCCCGTACCATAGATCATGATGCAGCCGTCGTCGTTCAGGCAGTTGCGGTGGAGAGGAATGTGCGCCGGCCACCCTGGCATGGGGTCGACGTCACCCATCCCAAAGACGTGCCCGCACTCGTGCACAAGAGTCTCCTGCCGCCTGATCTGTGTGACCCCCGGCCGCCCGGGGAGAGTAGTCCCGTACTCGAAGATCATGAGTTGGGGGTAGTGGCCGTTGATCGCGCCCGGGTCTGTAGTGCCCACTTCAGCCGGGTTGCCCTCGTACGAGTATGCGTCAATGAACCTCGCCACGTTGTCCTCGGCCCTGTGGTCGAAGTACTCGTCGTAGACCGGAGCCCAGCCGGCCATGAGGAAGCCAGGGAATATGCCGGGCTCCTCGAATGTGCCCGGAGCCGGCCCCGGGTACCTTTCAAACCGAACCCAAGCGCGGCCTTTCCCGAACGCTCCAGACAGAGCTCCGGGCTCGACCGCGTGGCGAAGACCGTCCGCGATGACGGCAACGGCGCCACTGAATCCCGCTGCGTAAGCCTGGGTTAGTTCGGGTGTCAAGTGGAGCTCGTTTCCGACGATGTCATCGATCTCATGAGTCTGATTCGGGCGCTCACTCAGCTTGTGAGCCGCGCCGTCAAAGACGTGCACCACATCCCCTATCTGGAACTCCCCAGGGCTCATCACGGTCACGATAGTGTGCCCAGCGTCGGCTGGGGCCGTTAGCCAACTACACGTGTTGTACATCCGATCCCGTTCATAGTAGATCAGCTTCCAGGCCGTGAGGGTGTGACTGGTCTTCTTCGGATCGGGCACCCCTTCAGGCAGTGTCTGGTCGTAAGGGCTGGCCTCGACGGTGTAGTTGTCGCCGGAGTACTGGTTGGTG